>JANRME010000386.1:0-13848 GCA_033761835.1 Saprospiraceae bacterium | reverse complement strand
CCCCAGATATTGGTAGGAGATTGCCAAGCCATTTTTAAAGCGAACATTATCAGGAAAGTCTTTAAATAGTTCTTCTTTCAATTTTTGTTCCTCTTCAAAAAAGCGGAGGGCTTGTTCCAAATTGCCCAAAGCCGAATGGGTAGCGCCCAGTTTTTCGTAGGAGATAGCCAGATTATTTTTATACGTTTCATTGTCTGGAAAGGCTTCCGTGAGCGCTTGTAAGCAATTGCTGTATTGCTCAAACCAGTTCAAGGCATTATTCAAATTACCAATGGTTTTGTGGTAATTGCCGAGGCTGTCACATAAAATGCCGATGTTATTGTTAATTCCTTCTATATTATTCACTACACTTTCTCCGTAGCGGGCGTATAGGGTGGCAGCTTCATAATCACCACTTAGAATATGTCCTAATCCAGGTTCATAATCTAATTTATCAATTAAGCTATCCAGCAGCGTTTTGCAGTGGACCAGCAGGTTTTCCTGGTTTTTATGGCGGCTTATTTCTTGTATCACGGGGCTGCATTTGAAGGCGGCGTTGGTTTCGTTATAATCCAGCCAGCCTTTTTGAGCCAGGGCGAGGAGGGTATCGTCTAAGTATTCGGTATCCGGTAGTAGCGTTTCCAGCGTTTCAAAAGGAATATTTTCCGCAGGCAGTACCGCGAAGATGGACATCAGTTGCCTCTCCGCCTCGGAGAGTTCGTTCAGGTCGTACATGGCGGCTATGATGGCTTCGGGTTTTTCGGTGCGCAGTGCGCCTTCGGAGTGGTAGAGGGTGTTCACCGCTTTGCTTTGCAGGGCGAGCAAGCCTTTTTGTTGTAAGTCCTGCAATAAATCGGATAGACTATACCGGTTTTTGAGCTGATTGAAGTTTTTCAGGTTTTTGGCAAGCAGTTCGATCACCAGGGTGTTGTAGCCCACGGCGGGGAGTATTTGCAGCAGCAGTTCGGTTTCTTCGGTTTTATAGTATTGTTGGAATAAAGCGATGGCTTTTTCCGGCGCCAGGGGCTGTATGGCGTAGGTCTTCGCCGCTTCAAACTGCGTGATACGCGTGGTGAGCAGCAGGTGGAAGTTGCGGCAGGTGCTCAGCTGCGGGTAGTAGCGTTCGAGGTCTTCAAGCAGGTTCGCATTGTCTATGATGAGCAGGCAGGGGCGTTGCAGGTTTGCCATTTTGCGCAGTAGCAAAGTCAAGCGTTCGGTATTGGGCATCGCTTGCGGGAAGTCCACACCCAGTGGGAGTGACAGGGTCAGCAAGGCATCGAGCAGGCTTTGCTCTGCGAAGACCCAGGCGAGGTGCTGGTAGTCGTTTTGGTAGGTGAAGTAATAACGGAGGGCGATGGTCGTCTTGCCGATGCCGCCTTCACCGTTGACCAATAGCAAGAGATTATTTTCATTAAACAATTGGTGGTGAATGGCTTTTAAGTCATCCTCCCTGCCGATGAATACTTCGGGATAGAAGGGCGGCAGGGTTAGTTCTTTCGAGGGCAGAAAAGGCGCTTGCTGAATGATATTTTGGAAAACGGCTTGCCCGATTTCACCGATGTTGTAAATCTTCTCGCCGACTTGTAGGCTTTCGCGTTGTTGCTGTTGTAAAAAATCAAGCAAGGCGGCGATGTCATTGCGGATTTCCTGTAGTTCGCCGTCCACGCTGAGGGTGATGGTGCTATTGTTCACGCCCTGGAGGATGATGTTGTGGTTGCCGTGGATGTTGGATTGGTTTTGCATCAGCTGGGTTTTGGTTTTTTCAAGTATGGTTTGTGAAGATATGCTTTTATGTTTATGCTTTAAATTGATGCTTTGTAACTTTTTGGCATCGCCCCAAAAAGTCACCAAAAAGGTCTAGGCAAATCAAACTCCTCCGTCGAACAGTGATTTGCCGGGCAGCCGCCACGCAGTGGTATTTCAAAATGAAAGATTACAAAATAATATAAGCAGTATTTCATTGCGTGATGTGGACGTTTGGAGTCAGGAAAAATTAGCCTTATCTATTTTATCAATAATGTAAATCTTTTCCGCGTTTTGCGTGATGGTTCTATTGCTTTGTCCTTCCGGCTGTAAGAATTCTTTGAATTCCTTGGTTTCCAATCGTTCCAGTTCTTTGTTGAATTGATTCCACAGATCGTTGGCATCCATAAAAGGGCTGTAGAAATGATGCAAATCGGATAGTTTTTGCTTGAATTGCGCCAAGCTATTATCAGTAGTTTCGGGCGGATTTTTAAAATAGGTAAAAATGAATGGCTTTCGTGTGGATTGGAATTGACCGAATGCTTTTTCGAATTCTTCGGCGGTGTACATGCCTACTTTGGTATAAGCCAGCAGCACAAAGATATCGGCGGCTTGTACGAATTTGTTGTATTCGCTTTGCGAGCCTTCGAGCGACATCCGCGCGGAAAGGTCTTCCCAAATATCCAAATGCAGGAAGATGCCTCGGTCCCACCAGGCTTTGCATTTGCGATAGATTTCGATCTCGAAGCGCTCGCGTTCGGGCTTTAATTCATTCGAGGAAGCGAGGAAAAGTTTGATCTTCTTCATAGCTGTCGTTTTGGGGCAATGGCGTTGGTTGTATCTATGATGTTCAAAGATAATGTTTTTTGTTAATTTGGTGAAGCTCCTATGGAGCAAGCGTCCTTTTTTTATAGTTGGGTTACCGATATTTAAGTCCTACGGACTATGTTCTTATGTGAATTGCCTATACGCCGTAGGCGTTACATATCGGTAACGATTAGGAATGAATTCCTTATTGCTCCGTAGGAGCTTAACAAACTATTCTGGTTCTTTAAAAATGTATTTTTCTTCATATTCTATCTCAAATAAGCTCAAAAACTCTTTGTATTCTTCCAAAAACGTGCGCTTTCGATGATGTTCTTCTTGTTTTTCGATGTATTGAATAATGGTTTTGAGCTGCGAATGTCCATAGGAAAAGGCACCATAACCTTCTTGCCAAGCAAATTTAGAAAGAGTGAGTTTCTTTTCATTGATCCAAAGCGAGGACATTTGTTTGATATCGCGCATCAAGTCGGCGAGAGATTGTGTGGGACGAAAGCCAATTAAAATATGAATATGATCTGGCATTCCATTAATAATGAGCAATTTGTGACCATTATTTTGAATAATACCGGTGATGTATTTGTATAAATCATCTTTCCAGCTTTTTTGAATCAAACCTAATCGATATTTGACGACGAAGACAAGATGAAGATGAATTTGAGTGTAAGTATTTGCCATAAATTTGTTTTGTTGCAAGATAAGCTGTTGTAGCTTAAGCTCCTACGGAGCAAGCTTCCTTTTTTATTTTAAGTCCTACGGACTAATAATTGATAGCATTTTTTAATAAATGCCACTTGAGGCGATAGATCGGTAAAAATGTATAGGGAATTGCTGGATGTCCCATAGGGACTAAACTTTCATAAAAGTATAAGCCCAAAAAAGCTTGGCAATACTTCTCATCTCAAATACCGCTTCCTACCTTTGCAATAGCATTAAATAAGCTTTATATGAATATCCACCGCGAAGGGCGCACGATTATAGCGATTACGATTGGCATTTGTATTTTATTGATTGCGTTGGGTAATTTGTTGTTGCCGGCGTTTTGGGCTTGGTTTATTATGGGGGGCTTGACGGTGCTCTTGGTATTTGTAGTGCAGTTTTTTCGCAATCCTAAGCGCCCGATTCCTGCATTCGATAATAACCTTGTGTATGCGCCCGCGGATGGAAAAGTAGTGGTGATCGAAGTTGCGGAAGAATCGGAGTACTTTAAAGACAAGCGTTTGCAGGTATCTATTTTTATGTCGCCGATGAATGTGCACGTCAATCGCAATCCGGTGGGCGGTGTGGTGCAATATTATGAATATCATCCCGGGAAATATTTAGTTGCCTGGCATCCAAAGTCTTCTACAGAAAACGAGCGTACAACGGTGGTGATCAATAATGGAAAAAACGATATTTTGATCAGACAAATAGCAGGCGCAGTGGCGCGACGTATTATTAATTATTTGCAAGTTGGGCAGCAGGTAGAGCAAGGCGGTGAGATGGGCTTTATTCGCTTTGGTTCGCGGGTGGATTTGTTTTTACCGTTGGATACTAAGATTGAAGTGAAAATCGGGCAAGCGGTGAAAGGAAATGTGGATGTGATTGCCAGGGTATAAATGTAAAATGTAAAACCGCGAAATGTAAAATTTAAAAGGTTTTTCAGTTTTATATTTAAAATTTTTCGGTTTTGCGGTTTACTTAAGCTTCCTGCCAAACGATTGCTCCATCTTTATCAATATATGCCCATTGACCATTGGTTTCTGTCCAAGCCAAGCCATCGCGGAAGGGCAATACCGCGTTGAATTGTGGTGGAATGAGAATCTTTCCTGCTTTATTTACAAAACCCAAGCGATTATTGCTTTTGATCGGAGCAAGCCCTTCACTAAAAATACCTGCGTCGTCGAATTGAAAATCGATGATTTTTTTGCCTTTTTTGTCAATAAAACCAAAGTTGGTATCTTTTTTTACAGGCGCGAGTCCTTCGCTAAAATCTCCAGCAAATTGGTATTGCGGCTTTATAATTAGTTCCCCTTCGGTATTTACAAAACCATAATATTTATCTTGAATAATAATCGCCAGTTCATCAGAAAATTCGCCGTAAGGCTCGTTATTTGGAATATCGAATTGAGGCTCGAGTAAAATTTCGCTGAAGCGATGCGCTAATCCCCATTGCTTGCCAAGCCGCACCGGTGCTACATCATCTTGAAACGGAAAGCATTCATCAAAAGGCAAAAGCATTATAATTGTTCCGGAGGTATTAATATAAGCCCAGCCTTCGCCCAGCTTTACTGGAGCAAGCCCTTCAGAAAAAACATCAGCAAAAGCAAATTGAGGCGGAATCGCAAATTCCCCTTGCGGATTGATATAGCCCCAGCGACCGCCGAGGCGCACTGGCGCGAGCCCTTCATTGAATTCGCCTGCTTCTTCAAATTGTGGTTCGATGGCAAGATTTCCATTTATATTCAAATAGCCCCAACGACGCACCAATTGCACCGGAGCAAGCCCTTCTGAGAAATAGCCGACATAGTTGAACAAACGCTTCATCAACAGGCGCCCGAGCTTATCCATCGGCACGAGTTTATCGTTTAGCAACACTCTTGAAAAACCATTATAAAAATCTTCCGCATCTAAGAATTGAGGCTCGATGATAATTTCACCTTTGCTATTCATAAAGCCGTAGTGTCCGCGCTCACGGATGCGGAAAAGTGGTTGGTTGAGGTCAAAAGCATCCTTGCCCGTTCCATTGGCGGATTGGAACAGCGAGAGTTGGCTTTGAGTCTGTGCGGATGGTCGGTGAGTATTTGATTTAGCCATTGCGATGCGAAGATAAGTTTTTTTGGGTGATGGGATGACTTTCGCCCGCTAAAGCTTTTGCGAAAGCGCGGTAGGGAATGGGTTGATACTTTTATAATTCTGTATTTTTTAAATTTAAACAAAAAGTTTGATAAATTTGTGCATTGTAATCGGCGTGCCTTGGCCGCCATCAGGTTTGAATCAAAAATCAGCGATTTCCAAAGATGCCAATGCGAGCAGATTTTCCAACGGCAGATTCTAATTATTTGGGCGGCGAAAGCGACGGCTACGAGTACCGTACTGTTTTTGCTGGTTCTAGCCTGGAAAATAGTTACCGCATGATTCGGGAATTTCTGAAAGAAGAAGGCTACGGCGATGTGCCATTGCCAAAGGATGCAGAAGAATTATTACTATTTCGCTTGCCTACGCGCAATCGACAGATTCTCCTATTTGAAGATAATGGCTATGTGCATAATCCTGTGAAAATTTTGTTTCCGATGGATCGTCGTAAGCGCACGACTTTGATTTTATGCTTGTATAATGAAAACGATCCCCAGCATTTATTGCGGTTTCATCGCGTATTAGAAAGAAGAAAGGAAGATTTGGAGATTAAAAAACTTGGAGAGGAAGGGATGAATCGTGAAATGAGTGAATAAATTATTGACCATTGATTATTTTTCAGTGTTTTGAAAATCAATATTTTAAGATAGGAAAAACTATATTTATTTTGGAGCAAGTGCATAATTTGCATAATTTTTCGTTTCAAAAGGCGAATCGAATATAAAATCATTATGTTGGCTTTAGCTATTTATTTCATTTCATTTATATCTTATTTTCAATCAGATTTTTCTGACATTATAGAATGGCAATCGGAAACCGAATATGAATTCGGGGATATTGCTTTGGGCGAGCCGGTGCAGCATACCTTCACTTTCAAAAATTTGAGTGACGAGCCAATTGTCATTGACAACGTGCGTACTTCCTGCGGCTGTACGGGTTCGACTTGGGTGCAAGCGCCTGTAATGCCGGACTCAACGGGTACCATCGTATTAGAATACGACGCTGCACTTCCAGGATATTTCCGAAAATATGCAAGGGTTTTTTTTAATCATCAGCGGAAAGCAGAAAAATTGTGGGTGACAGGCTTTGTTTTGGCAGAATAATTCCATTTTGGTCGAGAAAAGCTTCGCGCTTGTCCAATCTACCATCGCCTTATTCTTTTCTCACCAGCTTTTTCATTTATATTTGCAGGTCTTAGCATTTGATAAACCGCAAAATGTAAAAGTCAAATGGGTTTTAGTTTTGAGGTTCAGCATCAATAAGTTATTTTTGATTTTTCTTTAAAAATTGTATAAATGAGTATCCTCATTTTCCTGATAATCAGCTATATACTTTTAAGCATTAGCTTATATTTTTTATTCCCAAAAGCGGGCGAAGCAGGTTGGAAAGGCTTGGTACCTGGCTTGAATTTTGTCGTATGGGCTAAAGTGGTTGGTCGCAACCCCTGGCACGCTGCCTGGATGCTTTTTCCTATCGTCAACTTCTTCATTTATGCTGGTTTGGCTATTGATATGGTGCGCTCGTTCCGGCATTATACTTTTTGGGAAAGTTTACTATCCGTGATTGCTACGCCATTTTTCTTTTTTTATCTGGCGTTTAATGAAAAAGAAAAATATGATGGGCCAACCTTAGTGAAAGAACGCGAGTTTCGGAAGCAATTGCAGGAAGCCAAAGCTAATAACAACAAAAAGCAATTGAGTAAACTCGAGGCCAGCAATCCTTATAAAAGAACGCAGCTCCGCGAATGGGCAGAAGCCATTATTTTCGCGGTTTTTGCGGCGGCTTTTATTCGGATGTTTTTGATTGAGGCCTACGTTATTCCTACCTCTTCGATGGAAGACTCCTTGTTGGTAGGTGATTTTTTATTTGTAAGCAAAGCGCATTACGGCATTCGCACACCGATGACGGTCGTGCAAGTCCCCTTATTTCACAATCGTTTTGGCGCGGGCGGCGGTCGAGGCATTATGAAATTATTGAAAGTGATTGAAGGCGAAACTTATTTGGAAAAACCAAGTTTGCCATATTATCGCTTGCCGGCAATAGAAAGTATTGACCGAAACGATCTTATTGTATTCAATTATCCTGAAGGCGATAGCGTTTACATATTCCCCGACCGTACCTGGAGTAGTCACGATTATCGCCGCAATAGCATACCCGCATCGTATGCACAGCAAATTAAAACCGGACGCAAGAAACTCGTCACGCGCCCAATGGATAAAAAAGACCACTATATAAAGCGTTGTGTAGCAGTGGGTGGCGATTCAATTATGATACGCGACCGGCAATTGTATGTAAATGGAAAACCCGCGAAGAACCCATCCAAAATGGAGTTTATGTATTCTGTAGAAATACCAGAAGGCGTGACGATCAATACACGCAATTTTGCCAATTGGGGCATTTCTACAGAAGATATGCTTAGTGCGAATTCTAATCCGATGATCCTAATCTTGACGGATGAACAAAAAGCTAAAATCCAGGGAATGGATGCGGGCATTAATCTTACTTATTTGGACATGGGGCGTGTGTCTGGTGGTGATAAACTTTTCCCGCACGACCCGAATAGAACCGAAGGCTGGACGGTAGATAATTATGGCCCAATCTGGGTGCCAAAAAAGGGCGTTACCATTGATTTGACGCCTGAAAATATTGCGCTGTATCGCCGTACCATTGATGTGTACGAAGGCAATGATTTTGCGGAACGCGACGGCAAATTTTTCATAAATGGAAAAGAAACCAATCGTTATACATTCAAAATGAATTATTTCTGGGCGATGGGGGACAACCGTCACAACTCCGAGGACTCACGTGTATGGGGCTTCGTACCAGAAGACCATATTGTGGGTAAGCCTTTATTCATTTGGTTTTCGCTCAAAGAGGGTCAGCTTTCCAAAGGCATCAACTGGAAGCGAATATTTACTTCGGCTGCAAAAAAATAAATAAAGATATTGCACTTGAGAACCCATAGGATTCAATGACCCTATGGGTTTTGTTTTTTATGTTTTTGTCAAAATTCGACGCAACTGCCGATTTTCTGTTAAAATGGAATTTTTATTATAAATTTGAGTTGATTTTTAAATGGGCTTTTATTTCCTAATAGCAAAAGCCTTTCATAAAACCCAACTTCCATGTTCAAAAAAATTATCGAATCGATCAAATCACTTTTCCGATCTTTATTTGGCGGTAGTAACAAAGAACCCCAGAAGCCTCGGCCAGTCGTAGAAATCCCTGATGATACTGGCTTCCCAAAGGACGCGGTGGAAGTAAAAAAGGACACCATCGTCACCCTGAATGAAATGGACGTTTTACTCAATCCGCCCACCAAAGCAGATGAGGATTTTGACAAAGATATGTTTGATGAACAGCCTGCAACGCCTACTACTCCTGAAGCACCTAAGCCACAAGCGGATATCCCAACAAAACCAGCAGAAACTCCAGTAACGGAGACTTCCAAACGCAAACCTCGTTACCTGTGGTGCTTTGACAACGGACACGGCGAGGGCACGCCAGGCAAGCGCTCTCCTTTATTTGATGATGGCAAAACCCGCTTTTTCGAATACGAATTTAATCGAGATATTGTAAAAAGAATTATTACATATTTAGATAAAGAAGGTGTAAAATATTATAATGTAGTGCCGGAAGTGGAAGGGGATATTTCACTCAAAATGCGTGTAACCCGCGCCAATACTAAAAAATCGGACTTACCGAAATTATATATTTCCGTTCATTCCAATGCTTCCAGTGTGAATGGTGATAGCGACAAAGTATGGGCTATACCCGGCGCAAAAGGTATCGAAACCTGGCACCATGCTTCTAGCGCCAAAAGCAAGAAAATGGCGGCTACCTTTCAAAAATATTTGATCGAAAAGACGGGTTTTGTAAATCGCAATCTAAAAACGACCAATCAAACCCCCTTGTATGTTTTGGTTTACACCAATATGCCCGCTATTCTTACCGAAAATGGATTTTATAATACCAAATCGGAAGCGGCTGAACTCATGAAAGACGAGGTGCGCCAAAAAATCGCGGATGCGCACATCGAGGCGATTATGGAAATTGAAAAGAATGGATTGTAATATTGAAAAATCATCGGATGAAAGCCTTGTTTTCTTATAAAATTTGCTTACTGCTCTTTGTTTTTGCCAATTTTTCGAGCCTTCAAGCGCAGCAATTCATTAGCAGCGAATTAAAAGGAACTTTTACTAAAGATCAACTCAACGCACAATACGGACCTTTTTTTGAAAATGGGGTCAAATTGTATAAAATGTTATACACCACGCCCGATTTGCAAGGCTTAACGGATACTGCATCTGGACTGATCCTTGTTCCCGAACGCCCCAACGCGGTGATGCCTTTGCTTTGTGCGCAGCACGGAACGGTCAGTTCCAAAAATGATGTGCCCTCCAATTTACAGGGTGGCTTTGAGTTGGGCGCAGTTTTTGCGGGGGTAGGCTACGTCACTGTTATGCCCGATTTTCTTGGCTTGGGCGAGTCGCGCGGTTTTCATCCTTATGTACACGCCGAGTCCGAGGCTTCTGTTTCTGTGGATATGCTGCTGGCAGCGCGCGAATTTGCTGCCCAAAATAATATTGCGCTCAACGATCAATTATTTATAACAGGCTATTCGCAAGGTGGTCATGCTTCGATGGCCTTGCACCGCGAAATTGAGCAAAATCAAAGTACTTTATTCACGGTGACAGCAGCGGCGCATTTGTCGGGCCCGTACAGTATTTCCGGGGTTATGCGCGATTTGATTATTGGCGATTCAGAATATTTTTTCCCGGCATATATTCCTTTTACAATTATTTCCTACGATGAAGCTTACGGTTTATTTGATAGCCTGAGTGCAGTTTTCAAGCCGATTTATGCCAGTATGATCGATAAATTTTTTGAAGGTACATTTTCATTAACAACTTTAAATAATTTATTAATCGCTGCTTTAGAGCAGAATAACGGTGCTTCGATTCCCAAATATATGTTTCAGGACAGCGTGCTAAACGCGGTTATCAATGATCCAAATCACCCTTTTAATGTGGCTTTGCGCAATAACGACGTGTACGACTGGGCGCCGCAGGCTCCGACACGCATTATTTATTGCACTGCCGACGATCAAGTGCCTTATAGGAACAGCATAGTGGCGGATTCGGTGATGAATTTGCGCGGCGCCCCTGATGTCATGAAAATGGACGTCAATCCTACTGCCGATCATGGCGAGTGTGTCCTTCCGGCGGTGTTTCAGACGTATGTTTTTTTTAATCAATATCGGGATATTTCTACAGATATCACACAGATTAATAAGCAGTTAGATATAAAAATATTTCCTAATCCTACTAAGGATTTTATTACAATCAGCAATCCACCTGCCGATGCTATGGTCCAAATATTTGATGTTAATGGCCAGCTTAACCCGACTAAAAAGCTGAATTCCAATAGTATATCTTTACAAAATTTAGGCCGTGGGCTTTATACATTGAGGATAAGTTCTACGGAAGGCATTTGGATAGGGAAAGTCATAGTAAATTGAATATTTTATAGACGAATAAAACGTCGAATACCAAATAACAGATATATTTCCTGCTGCATTGAAACTATTATTATACCTTTGTCGTTTGAAAGATAATCAAACTCATCCCGATACGGGCAAGCATTTCTTTCCTTATCTCGACTGAGCAATTTTTTTATTTAATTATTTTACATGACATTTAAAGAATTGGGGCTGGATAAACAACTCCTTCGTGCATTAGAAGCAGAAGGATACGAACATCCGACTCCTATCCAAGAACAAGCAATACCCATCGTATTGCAGGGCGACGACTTGATAGCGTGTGCCCAAACTGGCACAGGCAAGACCGCTGCGTTTTCCCTGCCTATTTTACAATATCTTCTGGAAACTCCAAAACCTGATGCTGATGCTCCGCGCACCATCCGTGCCTTGATCCTTTCGCCTACGCGCGAATTGTCTATTCAAATCACGGATAGCATTGACACCTATGGCAAGCATACCCGGCTAAGAAGTGCTTTGCTTTTTGGTGGTATACCGGCGCATGGGCAATTGGCTAACCTTCGCCATGGCGCGGATATACTGATTGCTACGCCTGGCAGGTTGCTCGATTTTGCCAATCAAGGATTTGTTGATTTGCGAAAAGTGGAAATATTTGTACTTGATGAAGCTGATCGAATGCTCGATATGGGTTTTATCCATGATATGAAACGTATCGTGGCGATGTTGCCGAAATCGCGTCAGACGCTGCTATTCTCCGCTACGATGTCGCCTGAAGTAAAAGCCATTGCCGACCAATTTTTGTACAAACCTTTGCAAATCAGCGTTGCGCCTCCAAAGGAAACACGCAGTGCCATCGAAGAAAAGCTCTATTTTGTAGAAAAACCTGCTAAAATTGGGCTTTTGAGGCATTTGATTCAAGAAAATGGCATTAAAAAAGGCATCGTTTTTACACGTACTAAATACGGCGCGGATAAACTGGCCAAACTGCTACAACAATATTCTATTTCCACAGGCGCCATTCATGGTAATAAATCTCAAAACGAACGCCAGCGTGTACTTAATGACTTCCGTAGGGGGCGGATTCACATTTTAGTTGCTTCCGATATTGCGGCGCGCGGCATTGATATTGACGACATTACACATGTATTTAATTACGAAATCCCGGAACAGGCAGAGACTTATGTGCACCGCATTGGTCGCACGGGCCGTGCAGGTTCTAAAGGTATTGCTATTTCGTTTTGTGCCAGAGAGGAGCGTAAATACTTGAACGGCGTTGAAAAATTGACAAATAAGCGCTTGACTATTGTAGAAGATCATCCGTACAATCGTACTGTTGAGGTAGCCTCTGCAGATGCTGGTTCTCGCCGCTCGAATGCGCCTTATCAAGGGGATCGAGATCGAAATCGGAATTATTATAGCAGAAATCGCAGATAATTTTGCAAAAGTTGAGGAGGTTGAAATTGTAAAACAAAAACCTCCTCAACCCCTCAACTCCTCAACATCTTTAAACAATTCCGCCGAAATAAAATCCGCGAATAACTTGCCTTTAGTGCTGAGAATGAATGAATTATCTTTCTCAAAAATCCAGCCTTTTTCTATAAAAGATGGCACGGTTTGTAAAAAATGTGCTTCAAAATCTTTGCCAAATGCCTGGATATCAGGGAGTTTTATGCCCCACATCGTGCGAAGGCTTGTCATGATGTATTCATTGTAGCGCTGCGCCGGCGTGAGAATTTCTTTTTCAAAAAGCGGATTTGGCGTACCTTCGAGGTGTGCTAAATCTTGAATGCCCAAATATGCCTCACCTTCAAAGTGCAGCATATTTTTGATATACAATGCATTATTTGCTACGTTCCACTGTCGAATATTATTGCCATCAAACGAATGCGCGGCCGGCCCGATCCCCAAATAAGGCTCTCCAAACCAATAGCTGGAATTATGCTTTGCATACCAACCAGGCTTAGCAAAATTGGAAATTTCATAATGCTCATAACCCTGATTAGTAAGCAATTGTATTAATATTTCAAACTGCCTGGCTGCTTGTTCTTCATCTATCGACGGTGCTTTGCCGACTTTGACAAAATGATCGAGTGCCGTTTTCGGTTCTACCGTCAGGGCATAACAAGAAATATGAGGAATATTGTAATTTATAATTGTTTGAATATTAGTCTCCCATTGGGCATCGCTGGTCGTCGGCGAACCATAAATCAAATCAACGGTCAAGTTTTCAAAACCAGCTTCCAAGGCATTTTCGATGCAGCGCTTCGCTTCCGTGGCGTTATGCGCGCGATTCATAAATTTTAAATCTTCTTCTGCAAATGACTGAATACCAATGCTTAATCGATTGATCGGCGTTTGGCGCAAAGCCTGTAGTTTTTCTTTAGTCAGATCATCAGGATTGGCTTCGAGTGTAATTTCTGCATCATGTTCTATTTTAAAAACATGATAAATTTTATCAAGAATTTGATCTAACTCATTGTTATTCAGCAAAGAAGGTGTGCCGCCGCCAAAGTAAATAGATGTAATATTTTTATTACTTAAATAATCCTTTCGCAACTCCAATTCCTGCAAAATAGCCGCCACCATCTCTCCCTTATGCTTCAGCGAAGTGGAAAAATGGAAATTGCAATAATGACAAGCCTGCTTGCAAAATGGAATATGTATGTAAATTCCTGGCATTTTTGTTTCAGGTTAAAAGTTTCAAGCTGGTTTAGAAACATTTTAAAAATGATTTCAGTCGATTATGATAGCATTCTTCAAAAAATAGTGCTAATTTTCATAAAAAAATGCCCGAAATCAAGGAACAAATTCAAAAATTGGTCATCGAAAGCAAGACCGAAGAAGCGCTGGAAGCCCTGATCAAATGGATCAAATCAAAGCAATCAAATGAGTTGAACGAGGCGATAATACTGCGTTCGCGCTACGAACAAGCCGAACGCGATCTGGGCATGAATCTCATTTCGCCCGAC
>JANRME010000385.1:0-6642 GCA_033761835.1 Saprospiraceae bacterium | reverse complement strand
CGCCAGATTTTGTATAAGAACCGCATTGAGTACTTGGATTGATGCCCAGCGGGTCGGAATCTGGAGGGTTGGCTACTGCGCCATTGAAAGTGCCGTCGCCAAAAGGTTGCCACATTAGTTTGGGGCCACCTTCAAAATCTTCGATGATTACTTGTGCACTGACCATTGCGGTCATTGCTAAAAGTCCGATTAGGGTAAGTATAAGTCGCTTCATCATGTTTATAAATTTTTATATATGAATGAATGGTTAGGTTAGTTTGCAATTAGAATTTTTTTCGTTAGTTGCTGTTCGTCGCTGCGTATTCGTAGGAAATAAATGTCGTTGTTCAGGGTCTGGGTGTCTATTTTCATTCGATGTGTACCAGGTAGTAGTTGTTCATTTCTCAGCAGAATTTGACGAAGCGCACCATTGCTGTCCAACAACTCGACGCTTACGCCAGCGGTTTGTAATTGCTCTATTTCAATGACGGCCATGCCAAAGGCCGGATTAGGAAAAATATGAATGGTTAAAACATCTTTGATTGAAAAATCCTCCGCTGAAACCAGCGTAGAATCAGGCGTAAACCCTGCATTTTGCAGTCCTGCTGTGATTTCAGGGCTTTTCATAAAATTATTCCACAATAATTGGGTTCTGTGGTTTTCAATCATACCAATAATCGGGCCTTGGTCAATCGCTAAATACGAAGAAGCAGTCCAGTTTTGAGCATCATTGAAAGCATCGTAGAAACCCATTGAGCCCCAGAGTTTTGCACCCCGATCTCTATAAAAATGCTTAAGCGCAGCTATTGATTCCTCCGGCGTGTAGGGCATGGAAGAAAGCGCTGCGGTTGGCGTGATCGTACCATTATCGCCACTGGAAGAAGGTTCGTGGGCTTTATATCCAACTAAAGGGTCATCACTCGCGGTCAAGCCCCAGCATACCTCGCTATAGCCAGGGTAGTTTTTGGGATTATCAATGCAATAGGCCCGATTGATAAGGGTATGACTACGATTTCGTATAAAATAATTGGTATATGCATCGCGCAAGTAGCGTGGGTCAAAGCCTAAGTAGGAATAATGCGAGAAAAACAGCGGCCCGCCATTCCCAAAGCCTACATCTAATTTGATACCATAATAAGTATTGCCATTGGTATAACCACTACCGGCCCAACCTTGGGTGTAAAGATTCGGCGGAACAGCATTGGTAGGCGAAGCCAATGCCAGTAAGTAAACCATGTGGGTTTCATTGAAACCGCGTACCGCCAGATTGATGGCAAAGTTAAAATTAGGCGACCAATGCCAATAAATTACATTTTGATTTTGCTTGCGATACCAATTCCATTCAATGGCTTCCCACATCGAAGTGATCTTATTGCGTAAAGTGATTTCATCCAAAGAGTTGCCATCAAAATATTGTCGAACGGTGAGTAACCCTTCAAACAAAAAAGCGGTCTCTACAATATCGCCGCCGTTGTCTTGCGTGCTAAAAGGCACGACACCACCGGTATTGCCATTCATCCAATGCGGAAAAGCGCCATGAAAAGTACTGGCATTGTCCAAAAAGTTGACAATTTTTAAAAGCCGCTGCAAACCTTCTTCTTTGGTAACGAAGCCTCGTTCGATGCCTACTAAAATCGCCATAACGCCGAAACCGGAACCGCCCATTGTAACGACATCCCCAGAAGTATTGCGTTCTCTTGCCAATCCCGACAAAGGATGCGCAAAATCCCAGAAATAGCGAAAAGTGTATTCTTGAACCATTGTGAGCAATTCCTCATCGCTCATGTCAAACGTAGCGGTAGTGGCAGTCGCAGCCGTTGCTGACTCTGCGCCGGAAGCATTAACGCCATAAACTCGATAACTGAGATTCAGATTTGTACCCAATGGGCGAACAAAATCAAGAAACAGTGTATCGCTTTTGTCCACTGACTTCAGCAATTGAAACGCACCTCCATTGACCGAACGATAGATTCGATAGTTATCCAATCCAGGATTAGCAAGGTTTTTCCATCGAAGCTCTGCATGGCTGTCATAACCAAAAGCGCGCAAATCAGAAGGCGGATTTGGAATAGCAGTAGAACTTCGGAAAGTTCGCACTTCATCCACGTAAAGTGTATGCGATACGCCATCGGCAATACCCTGCCCAAAAATGATGGCTTTGACTTGAGTGAAATTGATATTTGTTTGGTTAGGGTCGGTAAAAAAGGCGCTCAACGGAATTTTAATTTGCGTCCAGGTTTGAGTTGGTATATTATTGGTATAGGCTGAGATATTATATTTTCGAGATTTGGTCGTACCAGGAGCGCCTTCCATATAAATCAAGGGCAAAAGCTCTTTGCTAAGTCCCGTAGGCGAATACACCCAAAAAGCGAGTGTATCGGTTTGTGAAATGTTCTGAAACGGAAAACCAGGGGCGATCACCAAAAAATCCCAATTGCCGCTGGGCTGCGAAGTCCAGCGCAGTTTCAGGCTGTTTTCACCTTGAAAAACAATATCTGAAGCGGTAGGAATTTTGTCCCCACTGGGGCCGGTTTGTTCGATAGTACTGGGCGCGGTTTTGAAAGCGAGTCCCGAATCATAATAGCCTGGCTTGTCGCTATCCCGAAAGAAGTAAACGCTTTGGGATTGCACCAACATCACAGAAAACAGCAAAAACAACGCTGCACAAACTATGTACGTCAAGCTCAGTTTCATACCATTACTTCGTCACGGAGATAACCTCTCCTGATTTTGCAATTAAATTTTATTTCAATTTTAATGCACCGTATAAAATTAGTCTAAAAAGGCTTTTTTTGAAAATAAAAAACCTCATCATTACTACTTCATTGATAAAAATCACCTCATCAAAAACTTTAAGTGATCTTAATTTCAATGTGTAAAAAATACTAAATTATCAAGTTATAACTGAAATGCAAAAAACTGGCATACGCCATAGCTCAATATTGGAGCATAAATTCGGTGAGGTTGTCTTCCTCGTGCAGATAAAGCTTTTTACGAAGGCGATAGCGCTTGTTTTCTACGCTTCGGATGGAGATATTGAGTAGAGGAGCAATTTCTTTGGAAGAAAGATTCATTTTAAGATAAGCAGCTAACTTGAGGTCACTTGGAGTCAGGTCCGGAAAACTGGCTTTTAGTTTTTTGAAAAACTGTTCGTGGACTTGGTTAAAATTGGTTTCAAATACCTGCCAATCCTGTTCAGAAGAGATATTCACATCAATCAAGTGTAGCAAACGTTGGTAATGTTTGCTCTGAAAATGCCCATCAGCAGAGGCTTTTATCGCTTGAATTTCATCTTTAATTTTTAATAAAATCTCATTTTTTTGAATCAGGCTCATCGTTGAATTCGCCAATTCCTTGCTTTTATTGATAACATCAACTTGAAGTCGCTCGTTGGCAGCTTTGATGCGATGATCTTCTAATTGTTTTTCTTTTTCATGCTCCAATCGAAAGCGTTGTTTTTCAAGGCGATGCTGATTCCAGCGTTCCATCACCCAAGCCGCCGTCAGAAAAAGCATCAAGTACAAAAGCGTTGCCCACCAACTTTGATACCAATGCGGTTGAATGCTAAATCGAAAAGTCGTGATCTGCGGCGAAAGCTTAGAACGTATTTTTAAAACGTAATCCCCTGGGGGCAAGCGATTGAATTCTTTCTCCGGCAATTCCTGCCACTCGGACCATTCTTCTTCAAATCCTTCTAATAAAAAGCTATATTCTGGTGTATGTGTAAAAAAAGCTTGAGAAAAAGTAAATCGAATACTGTTTTCATTAGCAGATAATGACAGCGGTTTTCCAGTAATCGCATGGTAGTTCCGCTTTTTCCGATGGAAAGAAACAATCGTCTTAATTTTCACAGGAGCTAATATTCCTTTACCTTTAGTATTGTTTATCAGGCGTTTAGGTGCAAAAATAGCATAACCATCATCCAGACCAAAAAGATAAACACTATCAATCGGTATAATGCTTTCATAGTCAGGAGCTAAGGGCAGGTTAAAGCTAATTTGTTTTTGCCCTGTATGGTAAATTAATTGCTGTGAAGCAATTTGAAACCAATCCTCGTTCAGCCCTGTCTTTAAGGTGGAGTGGTCTTTGGGTAAAATTTTATCAGCAATCGTGTCCAATAAAGCCAATTGGTGAGAAGATTCATCAAAAGTTAGAAAATTGGAATCCGATTTTATAAGTAATTGTTTATCAATAATATCAACATCAATTTTAAATTCAGAAGGCAACCCATCCTGGGTGGTAAACCGCGTTAAGGAAATAACTTTCTGCAAGCCATTATCCAATTGAATCCGATGCAATCCGCGATGCGGATTGACCACCCAAAGATTCCCATTTTGATCAAAAACCATCTTTTTAATAGCCTCCGAAAAGCCATTCACCCTATGCGAAAACTGCCATCGCCCCTGTGCATTTTTATTCAGGATAACTAAGCCTGTGTAAGTTCCTTGCAGCAAAACATCTTGTTTTTGAGGATGAGGAATCGTGATCCAGCCTCCGGTAACCTTTGAAATTTGCTGCACTTTACCATTTTCAAGGATAAAAGTACCGTTATTATGCCCTAATAATAGTTGTCCGTCCAACACTTTTAGTTCCCAAACCTGCCCTTGAGTACCATTAATTAACTGAAAGTCAGTATTCTGTATATTTTTATTTTTCCAAGGCTTTACAAATACACCTTGGTTAGAACCGATGTACAATCTGTCATTGTGGACAGCAGCGGCATATACCGAGCCTACCGCTCCGCTTTTGTCATTAAAAAAAACAAGTGGACTGCTCATTTCAATCAAATCAATACCTTTGTCCAATCCAATCCATAGGTTTCGAGCATTGTCTTCAAAAAGCGCTAATACCGTGTTGTTTTGCAACCCATTTTTTTGATTGATCTGATATTGCACCTCTCCTTTAGGGTTCACAATAAAAACTCCATTCAGAATAGTTCCTAATGCGATGTTACCATTTGATAAACGAATCCCTTTATTTAATTGATTTTTAATTAGTTGTGATTGTAAATTTATATTCCAGGGATACAAACGTCCATTTTGATATTCAAAAATTCCATCATTAGATGTACCTACCAGAAAGTTATTATTCCCATTCGGAAGTATAAAGACCACCGTTTTGCTTGCCAGCGATTCTGTGCCTGGAAGAAATTCAAAACCATTATTACCGCGTAACTCGAATAATCCCTGCCCAATGACAGGCAACACCAACCGCTCCCCTACCCGATGGGCGTACATGATATTTCCAGGCGGTTGAACTTGGTGAATACTTTGATAATCATATACATATATCTTTGAAAAAGATTGAAAAAGCACCGATTCCGCCAAAGGCAAAATATGCCATATCTCTTCTCTTTGAAAAATGTCGTTATTCACCAATTCAGTCAGGGATTGATAAGCCAACCTACCAACGCTGTCGCGCTCCCAAAATCCAATTTCGCTGAAAGCACCTGTAAAAATCCTTCCTTTGCGATCTCGCGCCACCGAACGAACGACTTGCCGGTTGGGCAAAGTATAAGTGTGCCAAGTAGAGCCGTCGAATTCCAATAAACCAGCCGAATTACCAATAAAAACAGATAAATCGGATGATTGTGTAATTGACCAGTTTTGATTGTAAGCTTGATATTGATCTTTTGTAAAATTGATAACCCTCGGCGTCTCTTGCGGAAACGCCCGGAAAGAGAGAAAACATAGAAAAAGGCTCAATGCGTAAGCTGCAATTTGATTCTTTGTAATCAAAGCCATCCGTTTTTACTCTAATTGACAAACTTAAAACATTCTTTCGAGATATTCATAAGCTGTCACTGGTGCCCTGTAGCAAAATGCTAACTTTGATCGTTTAATGACTTTACATGACAAAAAAGCGCGTAATTACTCGATCAGTTTGGATACTTTCTTTCGTCAGTTTGTTTACCGATTTTGCGAGTGAGATGCTGTACCCTGTCATGCCGATATATCTTCAAGAAATTGGTTTTTCTGTGGTGTTGATCGGGTTACTCGAAGGCATCGCCGAAGCCGTAGCTGGCTTAAGTAAAGGCTATTTCGGGAAGCTATCTGATGAAAGAAAAGTACGCGTACTTTTTGTTCGTTGGGGTTATGGATTCAGTGCCATTTCCAAACCAATGTTGGCAATTTTTACTTTTCCATTGTGGGTTTTTGCGGCGCGCACGATGGATCGCATCGGCAAAGGACTACGTACTGGGGCACGCGATGCACTATTGTCTTCTTATACAACGCAGGAACACAAAGGCAAGGTTTTTGGGTTTCACCGCTCGATGGATACGGTTGGCGCGTTTCTGGGGCCATTGTTCGCATTATTATTTCTGCAATTTTTTACTGGTGCTTACCAAACGCTATTTTTATTAGCTTTCATCCCGGGATTAGTTGCTGTAATTATTACTTTTTTGCTAAAAGAACCTAAAAGTGAAATCAAGGCCAAGCACATCGTCACTTCTTTCTCTGCTTTTTTGAAATATCCTTTTCAAAGTACGCTGGAATATCAAAGGTTGTTAATTGGATTGCTTGCTTTTGCTTTATTCAATAGCTCTGATGTATTCCTGCTCCTGATACTAAAATTCAATAGCTTCAGCGATAGCCAAATATTGATAGCTTATATTTTTTACAATGCTGTTTATGCCCTTTTCGCCTATCCCTTAGGCATTCT
>JANRME010000384.1:0-16822 GCA_033761835.1 Saprospiraceae bacterium | reverse complement strand
ATGGTAATGAAATTTTTAATGAACGGAAAAATTAATACCCATTTAACTACGCCCATTTAATTAAAGTATTTTAAATAAAATATTAATAATTGAATGGGTGCTTTTATCATATTACATTTTTTCTTATGCAAACAAATAGCTTTCATCATACTCAATTATTACGTGCTAGAGATTATATCCTTGATAATCTTGATAAACAACTTTTGAGCAAGGATATTGCGAAGGTCGCTCATATTTCTTTATATCATTTTCATCGTTTATTCAGCGATACATTCGGCATCACGCCTGCAAAATATATTCGCAATAAAAGGATTGAAGAAGCCAAATTACTACTGCTTAAACATCAGAAATCGGTGTCTGAAGTTGCATCTCAAGTAGGATATGCAGACGTGTACACGTTTTCAAAGACCTTTAAGCGCGAAGTAGGTCTGCCCCCTACTGAATACAGGTACTTTCATTGCTATAATGACTAAGCATTATGCAATGCGCTATTTTAAATTATTCGCTAAAAATTATATTGCCCACTTTAATATAATTATAAATGAGACAAATTATAACGCTAGTATTGAGTTTTATTTTGGCAGCAAGTACTTCTTTTTGTCAAAATAAGAATACAGTAAATAATACTTCTGATAACCATCAAGAAGTTAGTAAATTATTTATTGAAGGTATCAATTCAGCTTCTGCAGAAAGGCAGAAAGCATTAGTTCCGCTGGTTTTCGCCGATGAATTAATTACAAGTAAAGGAGCAGATGCTTTAGTCGGGCTTTTTCAAACATTACATCAGCAATTTGCGCCTTTGAATTTACATCATGCTGATATTAATCAATTTAATAAACCAGAGGGTACGGTGTATGTAATGCATATTTATGCCAAGAAAAAGAGCGAGATTATGTGGCAGGATTTTCAGTTATATGTAACGGCGCCCCCTGCCCAGAAAATCAAGCAATTAGCTTTTATTGCTGAAGTTTCAGAGCCAATTAATTTGCCAAACGGCGCTATCCAGCAAAAAGAAACGCTCGACTGGCTGGATAAATATATTAAAAATCTTCATTCAGAATATGACCTCTCCGGCAGTATTTTGATTGCTGAAAAGGGGGAAGTTTTATATGAAAGACATTTTGGCTATGCAGATCTTGATAAAAAAGTAAAAATAAGTAATCAAACATTATTTAATATTGCTTCGGGCGGTAAAATGTTTACAGCTATTGCTATTGCTAAATTGGCAGAGCAAGGCAAATTAAAATATGATGATAAAATCACTAAATACCTGAATGGCTTTTCTGATAAATCAAAGGCAGATAAAATTACAATCCATCATTTATTGTCGCATACCTCCGGCATCGCCGAGTATTGGTCAGGGCAAAATGACAAAGCCGTTTTCAGCGCTACAAATATTAATGACCATTTAAAGATTGTTTATAATGCCGGATTCGATTTTGAAGCAGGGAAGCAATACCAGTATTGCAATTCCAATTTTATTTTACTTGGAGCTATCATAGAAAAAGTAACAGAAAAATCTTTTTATGATGTTATTCAGTCCGAAATTTTCAAACCGGCAGGCATGACTGCTTCTGGGTATTTTAATTACGGTTCTAAAAATGTGGCTATTCCTTTGACGAGGGAAGAACAAGAAAACACCTGGGTAGAAGTCACCAGGCATGGCATCAAAGGCTCATCGGCAGGTGGCGCTTATTCTAATGGGCGTGATATATTAAAATTTTCCAGGGTATTAAAAAATAATGCCCTCATCAGCGATAAAACCTTTAAGGATATGCTCACCCCTAAAAACAAAGGGCTGGACGTAACGGAAGATTATGGCTATGGCTTCATTATTCAAAAATCGGCACAGGAAATTACTTATGGGCACGGCGGCACAGCCGATGGCGTGAATTTTGAGTTTCGCTATTTTCCGGGACAAGATATTACATTGGTTGTATTTTCTAATCAAAACAATGGCGCTTATGATGATTTGAAAAGAAATGCGATTAAACTAATATCAGGGGATCGATAAAATATTATACCATTTTCAATTGATGATGGTGCATTTGTTGCGTGTAAAATCCCTGTAAATTAAGGGAATCCATCAAGAAAATCATGTCTAATCATTTTCATCATGGTACTATTTAGCCATTTAATTTCCCATGGTAGAATAAAATAGATATTTAGTAGAGTTTTTTTGTATAAACCAAGCCTTTGCGGGAATTTCATTGCGTCAGGTTATCAATTGTAAATCGTCCATAATCAATTGAATATGTTTTCCCGTAAAGGCTTCTGGAATTTTGTAATCGTTTCTATCCGCATTTTTTTGGGTTATATTTTCTTTTCCGCCGGCATGGCGAAGTTACTCGACGGGCAGTTCCCGGGCATTATTGGTCCGGTTTGGCTTGAAGAAAGGCTCGCAGAATATGGCTTAGGGTTATTTGCAAGATTTATTGCATTCAGTCAGGTGATCGTTGGCTTGCTGGTGCTATCGCAACGCTTTGCCACGGTGGGTGCAGTCATGTTATTTCCCATTATTACAACCACTTTAATGGTTACAATTTCATTAGAATGGCGCGGTACACCTTATGTTTTGGGTTTCTTTTTATTATTAAATGCCATTTTACTATTAGCCGATTATCATAAATTGAAATTTTTATTAACCGATCAGCCAGCGGTATTAAAAACGATTCCATTAACGCGAAAATCATTACGCTCAGATTTTTTGTGGGGTATCGGTGTTTTATTTATTATCAGTAGTATTTTTATTTATGATTTAAATAAAGCGATGACTTATATCATGGTAATAGCTGGAATGCTTATATTTATTGGAAGTTGGATATTGAAAAACAGGAAAGCACATGCAGAAAGCATCATATAATATAAAAACAAGCCGTCATATTATATCTATTTATCGGATTCCATTTGAAAACGAATATTCATCACTGCAAAAATGATATAAATCGCTGTACCAAGCTGTGTTTCAATGGTTTGTTCGATAATAAAAGATAGGATCATTATGATATGAAAAGCGCAGATAAATAAATTTTGCCAGGCTTTTTTATAAAATAAAGGCTGTAAACTTGCCCATATAAAAATCAGTAAACCAACGATACCCGAAGCAGCATAAAAAAGCAAATATTCGCTTTGCGGCATATAAATAATCGTGAGTAATTCTGGGTATTTTTGTTGTAAATAAGCTTCCGTTTCATCCAAAATGTCGCCCCAACCAGTGCCAAGTAATGGTTGTTTATTGCCCAATTGAATGCCTGCCTCAATTGTTGCCAGGCGATAAGAATCCGACAAATCCGCCAGCCGCTCGCCTTTGGCAATTTGTTCCAAACTCCACAAGGTGTATCCTAATTTATTCCATAGCGTTGGTACGAATCTTATTGCTAAAGCCAATGCTATTACCATCATTAAAGCCAGCCCGATACCTAAAGTATAACGCTTGGTTTTCAAAATATTATGGAGTACAAAAAATCCTAAAGCAGCATATAATGAAACCAATCCAGTACGCACCGCCAAAATATGTAAATAAATAAGCAAGAAAACCGATGCTATTAGTATTAGGGTTTGTTCAATTGGGTATTTTAAATAAAACTTTTCTTGATATAAATACCATCCAATTGCTATACAAACCGCAACGATCAAGCTAAATCGAATGTGCATGACAGGTGTGAACATGACGTGCCCTTGCTTATAACCTTCGATCATCGCATCATAATTCAATATAAAATGTGTAATGGAATAGAGGCAAACGATGATTACTAACCAAAAAAAACTTGCCAATATTGGGAAATAGACCTTTTTATCAAATTTTGGAATAGCGACAACCGCGAAAGGCATCAGCAAGAAAGGTAACCGCATCCGTAGGCGATCCGCCAACCAATCCCCATTCGACGACCATAAGCCACTGATTAGCACGACTCCAAAAATGGCCGTCAATCCAAGCAAGACTCGATTTTGAAAAAAAATACGAAAGTTGACTTGTATTTGTTGATTAAAAACGGCATTCGCTGTAAGTATAATCATACCACTGCTCATCAGCATTTCTGAGCATAACAAACCTATCAGTATCATTAAAATACTGATAATTCCAACCGTCTGATGATTAACCCATTTATTCAAAATATAATTTTAATTTTATTATCATTACATCCTCACCTCACAATATCGCCACATAATTACATCACTACATAATTACCTTCCCATAAGCAATAAAAAAATGATTCAATAAGCTTTCTTTATTATATAGCATCCGCTCGCCCGTTTCCTGATCAATGACTTTGCCACCCGCTTCTTCCAGCACCAATTGCGCGGGGCAGGTATCCCACTCGCTGGTTAAGCTTAGCCTCGGATAAATATGCGCCTGTCCCCTCGCCACAATCAAAAACTTCAAAGCGCTACCTTTTGATACTAAATTCGGTTGGTTCAATGCTTCGATAAACACTTTAGTCTCGTCGCTTAAATGCGAACGCGAACATACTACATTCAACTGTAAATCAGTCATTTGGAAACTCGCTGCTTCCAAGCGCATTTTACCCATTCTTGATTCCAGATAAGCACCTTCGCCTTTCACCGCCCAATACATTTCGTCTAAAGCGGGTACATATACCACGCCGAGGATCGGTTCGTTACGATGCACCAATGCAATATTCACGGTGAATTCGCCATTGCGTTTCAAAAACTCTTTTGTACCATCTAATGGATCCACCATCCAGAAATATTCGTAGTTGCGGCGCTCCTCGTAAGGAATCTGTTTGCTCTCCTCCGAAATAATCGGAAATTTTACATCCAACTGCACCAATCCGCTGGTAATGATGTCGTTAGAAGCTTTATCGGCCAGGGTTAGCGGCGATTGATCGTCTTTGAGTTCCACCGGCATTTCCGCTACATTGCCATACACACTCATAATGGCAGCACCTGCACGGCGGGCGATCTGAGCGATATCGCCTACTATTTTTTGTTTGTCCATTTGATGAATAGGTGTTTTCAAGTACCTTCGCAAAGGTAAATTCAGGGATGCGAAGTTCAAAGTGAAGTTGAAAGGTTTATGAGTTGATGGATTGAAAACATTGTAAATAAGGGCTTTTGTGAAGAAAATGTTTCAATCGCAATAAGCATTGATAGAAAAGTAAAACATATTCCTAAAAACATCGTATTACCCAAAAAAATTAAATCATCTACCTTAGTTTTACTGGAAAAGTAGATGCCAGAAACAAGCAACCAGAAATAACTATCATGAACAAAATCCTTGTCACCGGCGGCTGTGGCTACATTGGAAGCCATACAATTATTGATTTATTGGAGAATGGCTTTGATGTCATTTCTGTTGACAACCTGCATAATTCTGATGAAAGTGCTATTGATGGAATCGAAAAAATCAGCGGTAAACGCATCAAAAATTATGTTGTTGACTTGTGCGATCTCGAAGCGACCAAACAAATCTTTCAGGAGAATCCGGATCTTGTTGGCATTATTCATTTTGCGGCTTTAAAATCGGTCGGCGAATCGGTAGAGCAACCGTTACTTTATTTTCGCAATAATTTAAATGGTTTACTAAATATTCTGGATTGTATGATACAATTCCGGGTATCGAATATCATATTTTCCTCCTCTTGCTCGGTCTATGGCAATGCTACGGAATTGCCTGTCACCGAAGATACGCCCTGGCAAGAAGCCGAATCGCCTTATGCTCGTACCAAACAAATGGGAGAACAAATCATCCGCGATATACTGAGAGGCAATCCACCATTACAGAGTGTGCTATTGCGTTATTTCAATCCCGCAGGCGCGCATCCCAGTGCTTTGATCGGTGAATCGCCGCGCAATATAGCCAGCAATCTGGTGCCTGTCATCACCGAAACAGCTATAGGCAAACGCCCGGAAACCGTAGTGTTTGGCGATGATTACCCTACTCGCGATGGTTCTTGTATTCGAGATTTTATTCATATTATGGATCTTGCGCACGCGCATACGCTGGCATTGCAATACTTATTACAAAAGAATAATGAAAAGCAAGTCGAAGTCTTTAATCTTGGCATCGGAGAAGGCGTAAGCGTACTCGAAGCTATCCACGCATTTGAAAGCACGACAGGTGAAAAATTAAATTATCGCATTGGGGAGCGCCGCCCCGGTGATGTAGTAGCCATCTACGCCAACCTCAACAAAGCCGCCGAAAAACTCAGTTGGCAACCAGCATATAATATTGAAGATATTATGCGCAGCGCCTGGGCGTGGGAACAAGCGAGGAGTAGGTAATGGTAACATTTATATGTGCATCATATAGCTTATAATTGCCTTATAACACCTCTACAATCTGCTTGTCCAACGGATTTACTTTTGACGGAAAGAAGGTAACGCTGCCGTCGGCTTTCACTAAATATTTACAGAAATTCCAGGTTGGCTCTTTTCCATTTCCTCAATAATCGCAACGCCGTAGGCTTCTCTATCTAAAATGGCAACCGTTAATAGCACAGTTTCTTCGAATTCTCCGATATAATATTTGTTCATCAATCTGATATTTAATACGGCTGTAGTTAAAATAATTTATTTGCAGATTAAAAATCTGGTAATCAATTAGATAGGAAACACTTAACAAGCTAAAAATCACTTTTTTTCGAATAAATATCTTGATGCTTGAAAGGTAAATTTTATCTAAACTCCCATCTGGCAAATACACCATAATTATCTTTAAATCTCTTTTGAGGCCCAAACTGGTCTAAATTTGCGCCAAGCCCAAGAATCAAGGCGTTTCTCTTGAGTCCACCGCGTAAATAAAGATAGCTCCGATTATGGTTGCCATCTTTGAGGCTGTGATTGTAGATAAACTGCACCCTGCTATACAATGACCATTTTTCATTGATAGGAGGCTTATATTCATATAATCCAAAAAGTTTAACATCCTGATCTTCATTGAGAAAAAAAGAAACGACCGTAACAGCTAGAAACTTTTGAGAAGCAAAATTATGCTGTGGTCCTACAATCGGCGCAAATCCTGCTTCAGAATTAATGTCAGTACCCGCCATCACGCCGAATCCTTTGCCAATGGCATAATTAATTTGCACAGGAATAGTGAGACTGTTTTCGGCTCTTTCATTATCATAACTAGCTGTATATGTGGATACTGTAAAAAATCCAAATCTACTTTCTGGTGCAAATTTTTTCTTCACGACCATTTGAAAATACAACTGTTTATTCCCCAAAAGCGCTTCAATAGGCAAGGGGGGATCAGGCGCTTGGGCAAGAAGATTGAATTGTAAACCAAAGAAAAACAGGAATGTCGCAAGAATTTTGTTGGTATAAAAGAGGAAACGTTTCATAACATTATCTTTATTTAGTTATGCACAAAGTTATGAAGCGTCGCATCGCCAAACATTGCTCTACCGCAACGTTTTGATATATAACTGATTATAATTCAGCTTTTAACCGGCTTAATGTATAAGGTGTAACGCCAAGATAGGAGGCTATTACTTTGCTCGAGAGTCTTGACAGGATTTTTGGTTGATATTCCAGAAGCCATTTGAGCCTTTCTATTGCACTTTGACCTTGCAAATCATAAATTCGTTTTTGCGAAGTGATATAAGCCATTTCTAAAATATTGCGATAAATAAAATTCACTTGGGGTACGGTATCTACAAGATGGTAGAAATTTTGCCTTGAAATGATCAAAAGCTCTGATTTTTCTATAGCCTGGACAAATTCAAACGAAGGTTTTTGTTCTATAAGGCTGGTCAATGCGGTACCAAACTTGCCCTCAAAAGCAAAATACCTTGTCAATTCTTGCCCTTCGTTATTAATTGTATAAATTCTTAAACAGCCTTTATTTACAAAGGCATTAAAAGTGCAAACCTCTCCCTCCATGAGCAAATGTTCGTTCTTTTTGATTTTTTTAAGCTTGAAATAATGGCAAAATCCTGAAAATGAATTTTGATCAATTCCTGTTTTTTCTTGAAAATATTGATAGAGCGGTTTGTACATATTTCGTTTTATTGCAATGCGTACTAATGCTATTCCGTCATTTAAAATTAGCAATACATCTTCTCCTTAAAATTTGAAATTTCCTTGAAATAAACTTTACAGCGCCTCTACAATCTGCTTGTCCAATGGATTTACTTTTGATGGAAAAAAGGTAACGCTGCCGTCGGCTTTCACTAAATATTTACAGAAATTCCAGGTTGGCTCTTTTCCTGTTTTTTCTTTCAGCCATTGGTATAGCGGGTGCTGGTCATCGCCTTTTACAGAGATTTTTTCAAACATTTGAAATGTAACACCATAATTAGCTTCACAAAATTTTTCTATCTCCGCATTCGTACCTGGCTCTTGTCCACCAAAATTGTTGGCAGGGAAACCGAGTATCACGACTTTATCCTTGTGTAGATTATGAAGTTCCTGTAAGTCTTTGTATTGCGGTGTATAGCCACATTCGGATGCAGTGTTAACAATAAGCAGCGTTTTACCTTCATATTGGGCAAAATCAATTAACTCGCCATCCAGCGCTTTGATTTTAAAGTCGTAAATGGATGTTTCAGAAGTCAAAAACGCCGAAAAGACAATCAAAGTGATTAAGGATACAAATTTCATTTTTTAACATTTATTATTCTAAAAATAAAAAACTCAATCGTTCGCAATTTAAGAAACAATTGACGATCCAACCAGAATAATTGCCAAATCGTGGAGAAGCTTTGAAGAAACTTTACAACGTAGCATTGAACAAAAGTGCTGGGGTGGCATATTTTTTAATACTTTTGAGCACTCAAATTTGTTTATCATGGAAATTACATCTATCAGTGCCAAGCTTGGCGCAGAAAACTTTCTGACCGAGCTAAGCGACGGAAAGCATGCCATTATTGGCGACGAGCCAGAAAAAAATGGAGGACAGGATAAAGGACTTGATCCTTATGAATTAGTCCTCGCTGGACTTGCGCTTTGCAAAGCCGCTACTATGCGAATGTATGCGCAGCGCAAGGGCTGGGATGCCGGCGAAATAAGCGTTCATATTGATTTGGAAACACAAAAGGATATGCCGGCTCGATTTATTTCCAAAATTTCGTTCACGGGTAACCTCAGCGAGGAACAAAAGCACCGCATTGTGCAAATCGGCAATAAATGCCCGACGCACCGATTGTTAGAAAATGAAAAGATTTTTGAATCGTTCATTTTATAAAATTGCATTTTTCGAAAACCTTGAACCAAAAACCTAATTCTTATGAAATCCTGGACATTGGAAGGCAAAACCGCCCTCATCACCGGCGCCAGCAAAGGCATCGGCTTGGCTACGGCGGATGAATTTCTTGCATTAGGCGCAGAAATATTAATTGTAGCAAGAGGCGAAGACACGCTCAATGAGGTTTTGGCAGAGCGCAAAGGCCAAAAAATACATAGCCTCCCAGCAGATGTTGCCAGTGAAACAGGGCGCAATATAATTTTTACAAAAATAAATGACCTTTGGGGTAAACTCGATATTTTAGTCAATAACGTTGGTAGGAATATCCGCAAGGCAACCCTTGAATATGATTCTGCTGAGGTGCATAAAATATTCGAAATCAACCTGTTTAGTGCTTTTGAATTGTGTCGATCACTCTACCCTTTCCTACAAAAAGGCATCAATCCAGCCATAGTAAATGTCGCTTCGGTAGCAGGTGTTTTTGATGTCAAATCAGGTTCACCTTATGGCATGACCAAAGCCGCCGAAATTCAACTTACCCGCCACCTTGCCGCCGAATGGGCCAAAGATAACATCCGCGTGAACGCTGTGTCGCCCTGGTACACCGTTACGCCTCTTACCGAAGCGGTGCTGAGTATCCCGGAACGATTACAAGGCATCATTGACCGCACACCTTTGGGTCGAGTTGCCCAAGTGGAGGAAATGGCGGCCGTTATTGCTTTCCTTGCGATGGACAAAGCTTCTTATATCACTGGTCAGAATTTGATGGTGGATGGCGGCATGAGTATCAAGGGATTATAAACCAGCACCGTATCCTTATCTATTTTTTATATTTCATTTTGTTTGCATTGTTTATTTTTTTTAATTGTAAAAGATTAAAAATCAACTTCTTTTTTTAGTTAAAGAAATATTCGTCTATTTTAAAATATTTTTTTTGTTAGTCTAAAAATTTTATTCTATATTTGTAATCAGATTTTAAAATGAATCTGGTTATGAAAATTCGATTACTAATATTTTTTATAATATGCTGTTTTTCAAGCACTTTCCTTGCCCAGGCAACGCTAAAAGGTATCGTAAAAGCAGATGAAGAACCGCTGGCATTTGCCAATGTGATGCTGCGAGGAACTACCTATGGCGGCGCGACTGATGAATTTGGACATTTTGAAATACAAGCTCCGGCTGGAATTTATACTTTGGAAATTGCGATGCTGGGCTACCAGCGTTTTGAACAATCCTTGGAATTAAAAATAAATCAAATCCTTGATTTAGAGACAATTATATTAGAAGAAAGCGCTTCCACGCTAAATGAAATAGTGGTGACTGGCACGCTCAAAGAAGTGAATCGCATCGAAAGCCCTGTTCCGGTAGAAGTGTACAACCCGACTTTTTTTAAGAAAAACCCGACACCCAATATTTTTGATGCTTTACAAAATGTAAATGGCGTGCGCCCGCAGCTGAATTGTAATGTTTGCAATACCGGCGATATTCATATCAATGGCTTGGAAGGCCCTTATACAATGGTGTTGATCGATGGGATGCCCGTGGTGAGTAGCCTCGCAACGGTGTATGGCTTATCCGGCATCCCCAATTCTTTAGTGGAAAGGATCGAAATTGTAAAAGGGCCCGCTTCTTCTTTATATGGTAGCGAAGCAATCGGTGGATTGATTAATATCATTACAAAAAATCCGCAAAAAGCGCCTTTATTTAGTGCCGATATAATGAGTACCTCCTGGCAGGAATATAATGCTGACTTGGGTTTTAAGTTTAATATTAGTAAAAAAGTTTCTATTTTAACAGGTGCAAATTATTTTAATTATAATAATATTATTGATAATAATAAGGATCATTTTACAGATGTAACTTTACAAAATCGGGTTTCCGTCTTTCAAAAATGGAATATTGCCAGAAAAAACAATCGCTTATTTACTTTAGCGGGTCGCTATTTTTATGAAGATCGCTGGGGTGGCGATGTAAATTGGACAAAAGAATTTAGAGGTGGCGACGAAATCTACGGCGAAAGCATTTACACCAAACGCTGGGAATTCCTTGGCAATTATCAATTACCAACGACTGAAAAATTATTATTTTCATTTTCTTATAATGATCACGATCAAAATTCGGTGTACGGGAATACCGCTTACCTCGCTCGACAGCGCATTGGCTTTGGGCAATTGACCTGGGATAAAACCGCAGGGTATCATGATTTATTAATAGGTACGGCGCTTCGTTACACTTTTTATGATGATAATACCCCGGCTACGGGTGGCGCTGAGGCTAATCCATTAAATAATCCTGATAAAATCTGGCTTCCGGGCGTTTTTGTGCAAGATGAAATTCGTTTGAATCCACAACATAAAGTTTTGCTCGGATTGCGATATGATTATAATAGTCGACATGGTAATATTTTCACGCCGCGTTTTGCTTATAAATGGAGTATCAGCAAGAATGATATTCTCCGACTCAATGCTGGCAAAGGTTTTCGGGTCGTAAATCTCTTTACAGAAGAACACGCCGCGCTCACGGGTGCGCGAGAAATTATTATAAAAAACGAACTCAAGCCGGAGCAATCTTATAATATTAATGTAAATTATATCAAGAAAATTTATTTGGATAATGGCGGTTTTATTGGCTTTGATGCGGCGGCCTGGTACACTTACTTCACAAATGTAATATTCCCGGATTACGAAACAAATGCAAATCAAATTATATATGATAACCTTGATGGCCATGCGGTCACTACCGGAATGAGTACAAATATAGATGTATCCTTCGCCAATGGCTTGACTTTATTGGCTGGAGCGACATTCATGGATGTATCTTCGACCGAAAATGGCATCAAGGAACGACAGATGCTAACCGAAAGATTTACAGGCACTTGGGCGGTTTCTTATAAATTTCCAAAATCCAGTTTTGGAGTTGATTACACTGGAAATATTTATGGGCCGATGCGCCTGCCTTTGTTGGGAGACTTGGATCCGCGCCAACCGAATTCGCCGACCTGGAGTATTCAAAATATTCAGCTGACTTATAATGGAATTAAAAATCTGGAAATTTATGGTGGCGTAAAAAATCTGCTAAATTGGACACCCAATAAAGGCAATCCCTTTATCATCGCTCGTGCGGACGATCCTTTTGATAAGCATGTAAAATTTGATACAGATGGACAAGTGATTGCAACGCCCGATAATCCTTATGCGTTGACCTTCGATCCGGCTTATGTATATGGCCCGAACCAAGGAATACGCGGATTTTTAGGAATGCGTTTAATGATTCAATAATATGAAAAAGTTTATTTATATAATATTGGCTTATTTTTTATTACCCCATTTAATGAAGGCACAATCTTTGAATAATTATCAATTTGAGCAGATTGATAGCCTGTCACTTATAGAGAAACGCTCAGTTGCAGTTTTTATTTATACAGATTGGTGTCGTTATTGTAAAAACATGGAACAAAAGACTTTTAAGAATACCGAAATAGTGAATAAACTAAATAAAAAATTTTATTTTGTAAGTTTAAATGCAGAAGAGGAGCGCGCTATTACATTCCGAGGGCATCGTTTTCAATTTAAGCCGAATGGCAAAAGCACTGGCATTCACGCACTTGCAGAAGCTTTGGGTACCGTTGATAATAAAATATCATATCCGACTTTTTGTATTTTGAATACTGATTATGAGATTATTTTTCAATATGATGCTTATTTGAATACTAAAAATATGATAACTATCTTAGATCAATTATCAAATTAATAAAATGAAACCGATGTGGTTAACGATACAACCGGGCTTTGCACTATTGATTGGCGTCTTGATAATGCTCATTTTTTTGATCGTGTTTTTCCCGAAAAAAGGCTTACTGGCGCTTTTGAATAAAACACGCCTCGACGCGCAGCGCGTGCTGCTGGAAGATGCTTTGAAGTTCCTTTTTGATTGTGAATATAAAAATATATCATGTGGACTAAATAGTATTGCCGGTAATTTAAATATTTCCGCGGATAAAGCTACTAAATTGCTGGATCGCCTGCGCACCATGGGTTTGATCACGATGCAAGAGCAACATTTTCACCTGACCGATACGGGCAGATCGTATGCCCTGCGCGTGATTCGGGTGCATCGTATCTGGGAGCGCTATTTAGCAGACGAAACCAGTGTAGGACAAATGGATTGGCACGGCGAAGCAGATTATCGGGAACACCGAATGACACCGGAAGCCGCTGACAAACTGGCTGCGCAAATGGGTAATCCTGTCTTTGATCCTCATGGCGATCCGATTCCAACAGCTCAAGGAGAACTGCCCCAGCACAAAGGGCAAGCGCTTAGCAGCCTTCAGGAAGGTGATATTGCAAAAATTATACATATAGAAGACGAGCCGCATAGTATTTATGAGCAGTTGGTAGCGCTTGGGCTTTATCCTGGGATGCAAGTGTACGTGCTGGACGTGAGCGAAGGCAAAATTTCTTTTGCCGCTGATGGCGAAGAGTGTGTATTGACGGCACTTTTCGCTTCCAGCATCACCGTAGAACTGCAGCCGGAGCAAGCACCCTTGGTACCGAAATACGATTTATTATCTTCTTTGCAAATTGGCGAAAAAGCAGAAATAATAGGCATTTCACCAAATTGCCGTGGTCAGCAGCGCCGTCGTTTGATGGATTTTGGCATTGTACCTGGAAGGATTATAAGCGCAGAATTGAAAAGCGCCGCTGGCAATCCCATTGGTTATCAAGTACTTGGCACGACCATTGCGATTCGGAAAGATCAAGCAGATTTGATATTTATTAAAAAAGGGAATCATTTAGAAGCAAGCCATAAGCTGCAAGCCACAAGTGAATAGCGAAATCATTTACTTGATACTTATAATTTGATGCTAATAAAAAATTAATATAATGAATACGCAACATAATTGTGAAAACTGCCCAATCCACCATAAAGAGAATCTCATCAGATTGGGCATTGCGATGGATCGAGTGGATTACGTGGTCGCTTTAGCTGGGAATCCTAATACCGGCAAGAGCACTGTTTTCAATAATCTGACTGGTCTGCGTCAACACACGGGCAACTGGCCTGGCAAAACGGTCACCCGCGCTGAAGGGGGATTTTCTTATGCCGAAAAGCGCTATAAAGTGGTCGATCTTCCTGGCACGTATTCGCTGCTTTCTACGAGCACCGACGAGGAGGTCGCACGGGATTTTATTCTATTTGGACAGCCCGATGTAACGGTCATTGTAGTGGATTCGACGCGCCTGGAGCGCAATTTGAATCTGGTTTTGCAAATATTGGAGATTACAGATCGAGCGGTACTTTGTTTGAATCTGATGGACGAAGCCAAACGCAAGAGCATCGAAATTGATGAACGCGCATTGTCGAGAGAATTGGGGATTCCGGTCGTTCCAGCAGCAGCGCGCCAAAAAGTGGGGATGCCCGAACTCATTGCTGCTATTGAAGAAGTTGCCACAGGTAAGTATATATGCAAACCGCACCGCATCAAAAGTCGCTCCTCCAAACTTGATCACGCTATTTCAACTTTATCGAAAAAATTGAGTGCGCGTTTTCCCGATTTGCCGAACGTCAAATGGGTGGCGTTGCGCTTATTAGAAGGTGATCAAAGTATTATCAATGCTGTTCAAAATGGAGAATTGGGTAGCCTACGCGAAGGAATTGTGGAGTTACAATCTTAAAATTAAGAAGATGGAAAAGAAAGAACAACATAAAGAAGACATCTTATCCTTGGCGAATACTTTGCGCTGGGAATTGGGTGTTAATTTTCATGATACGGTGATCGAGTCCATTTATGAAGATGCTTCCAAAATTGCTCGTAAAACAGTCAGTATCAAAGGAGAAAAATCTGCAAATAATTTTGATATAAAGCTTGATAAAATCCTGACAAGTCGCTGGTTGGGCTTTCCGATCATGTTTTTGTTATTGGCACTCGTATTTTGGATTACGGTTTCTGGAGCAAATATCCCCTCAGGCTTATTGGCAAATTTATTATTGGACACGGTTCATCCATTATTAAAAAGTGGCGCTGCTGCTATTGGTATGCCTTGGTGGCTCGACGGTGTTCTGATCGACGGTGCTTATCTTTCGATGGCTTGGGTCATAGCGGTGATGCTGCCGCCGATGGCAATTTTCTTTCCATTATTTACTTTGCTAGAAGATTTTGGCTACCTGCCGAGAGTGGCTTTTAATATGGATAATTTGTTCCGAAAAGCTGGTGCACACGGCAAACAGGCATTGACGATGACGATGGGTTTTGGCTGCAATGCAGCGGGCGTAGTGGCTACGAGAGTAATTGACAGCCCGCGCGAGCGTTTGATCGCGATCATCACCAATAATTTTTCATTATGCAATGGGCGCTGGCCTACGCAAATCTTGATTGCCACTATTTTTATCGGTGGTGCAGTGCCTGCTTTTTGGGCAGGATTGGTTTCGGCTGGAGCAGTAGTAGGCATTGCGGTCTTGGGGATTTTGTTTAGTCTTGCAGTTTCCTGGGGATTGAGCAAATCGGTGTTGCGAGGAGAGGCATCTGCGTTTAGTTTGGAACTTCCACCCTATCGGCCGCCGCGTATCTGGCAAGCCTTGTACACTTCTTTGATCGACAGAACGATTTTCGTGCTATGGCGAGCGATTGTTTTTGCCATTCCGGCAGGGATAGTGATTTGGCTGGTTGCCAATATTCATATTGGAGAATTGAGCTTGGCGGAGCATTTTATTCAAAATACCAATTCTTTCGCCTTGTTATTTGGTCTTAATGGTGTGATTTTATTGGCTTATATCATCGCAATCCCGGCAAATGAAATCGTTATTCCGACTATTTTAATGCTAACTGTACTAAGTACAGGCGCAAGCGGCGTGGGCGAAGGGGCCGGCGTAATGTTTGAACTGGATTCCATCGCTGATACAGAAAACGTGCTGCGCGGCGGCGGCTGGACATTATTGACAGGCGTGAACCTAATGTTATTTAGTTTATTACATAATCCTTGTTCCACCACGATCTATACGATTTACAAAGAAACCAAAAGCGCTAAGTGGACGTTGATTTCTACTTTTTTACCAATTGTTTTGGGCTTGATTATTTGTTTTTTCACTACCCAACTGTGGTTATTATTTATGGGTTAAACCTTAGCAGAAATCTGAAAATATAAAGCAAGTATTGATTAAACATAGTGCCCTTTGTAATCGTTATAATATAGAATAAAAACTTTAATAAGATGAAAACCGACACGGTAATACAAGAAAAATCAAGTGTAAATATTGGCATAGAAAAAGCTGATCGTCAGGCAGTTGTAAATATGCTGGAAATATTACTTTCCGATGAGCATATTTTATATATTAAATTGCGCAATTATCATTGGAATGTAATGGGCGTTCACTTCAAGCCTTTGCACGAATTTTTTGAGGCACAATACACCGAAGTAGCCGGATTTATTGATGAAATCGCCGAGCGAATTCGGGCTTTAGGATTTTTTACTCCGGGTTCGATGGAAGCATTCAGGGAAAATGGGCGTCTGGAAGAGACAGGACATTTGAATGGCGATGCGCAGAAAATGCTGGAAAACCTGTTATTAGATCAAGAGGCGATTATTCAATTCTTACGCCATGACGCGGAAATCGTGATGAATGAACATAATGATGCAGGGACAAATGATTTCCTGGTGGGATTGATGGAAGCAC
>JANRME010000383.1:0-22901 GCA_033761835.1 Saprospiraceae bacterium | reverse complement strand
GCAAATTGAAATATAATTGTAAAATGTATGTAAAGTTAAGATTATTAAATAATTAAGATTATAGAAGATTGATATGAATTATTCTGACAAGCGTCTGAAAAACATATTTAAATATTTTTTTGATCGTAACTCTCACCGAATCAAATAATTGACCCAAAAAAATAAAACTAAATAAATCCAAAGCCCATCCAGAAAGTGCCAGTAAATAGTGAGCAAACGCAAGCGCAGCCGCTTTTCCGGGTCAGAAAAATAAACCAAAACGGTGACGGGTTCTCTCATATAACGCCAAGCCTGCCATAAGAAAACGCCCAAAAATGGCAAGCCGCCAATGACGTGCGCAAAGTGTAAGCCGGAAATGACATATAAGTAGCCTGCGGAATTACTGGAATTAATAAAAATATTCTGATCAAATAAAGTTTTCCAGCCAATATATTGTAAAATCATAAATATTAAAGAAAGCCCTAAAGTGATGAGCAATGCTTGCTGATACTGTAAGGTTTTATCTGCTTTGTAGGCACGTTTTGCCCAGACCATTGTAGCGCTACTCGCCAATAAAATCAAGGTATTGAAGATAAAAATATTCGGTAATCGGATGGGCGGTTGTTGGTTTTGAACCCTGGAATATACAAATGCCGCCGAAAGGCTCAGAAATAAAGCGGTAAGGCTAATGAGCAGCAACGCCAGCAAAATATTCTTTGGGTGGAAGGCAAAATTCTGATATTCGTCGTAATGCGCTGATTCTCTTTTAGCTGAATTCTCATTCATGATTTTCCAATTTTCTCAATTTCGATTCCCTTCTACATTTGTCGCTGCAATATTTCACTTCTTCCCAATGCTTTTCCCACTTCTTGCGCCAGCTAAATGGACGACCGCATTGCAGGCAGATTTTCTGCGGAAGATCGCTTTTTTTGCGCTGCTTTCCCATTCAAACTTCAAAATTTGTGAATAAACAGATTTATAAAAAAATTGTTTCATCCTACCTAAAATACCTGAAAACCAATTAATTTGCTACAAATCACCCTATTCTCCTATCACCCTATCACCCAAAAATACTATTTTCGCCCTGATGAAGACCTGTCCTGTTTGCAAGACAACCCTTCCCGACAACGCCCGGTTTTGTTTCAACTGCGGCGCACCCCAGCGTATTGTGCAAACCGTGCTTATGCCCCAACTCAATCTGCGCGGCAATGTAGAGCAACAAATTGAAGAGCAATTCTTCCTGGCTTTCCGCGAACGGATCGAAGCAGAACACGGTGCCAATGTATTGGAAAATTATTCTAATCGTTTGTATCAGTCTGGATTTCAGGAAGTTATTTCAAGGCGAGCCGAACAATTGGCTGCGCAAATCCATATTCTCGATCAAGCCGATGAATTGAGCGATAAGCGCATGGCGGGTTTGCTCGTCAATGCTATTGAAGATTTATTAGATTATTTTATTATCCGTCATTGCAGCGATTTGAATGCGATTCCTTTGCCCGAAGCGATACTGAGTTATCAAGGATTAAAATGGGCAGATGTCAATTTCTTTCAAATGGTGATGCATTATCTTGACTTTGCGAAAGAACAGGAAACAATTTACACCGATTTTCTGGCAATGCCTTTGGACAAGCTCAAGAACGCCAGCCAATCCTTTTTGCATCCGCAGCCGCAAGAGCGCATTTTCTTTATTTGCGACCAAAGCATCCTTGGGTCTGTGCGTGAGGGTTTTGCGATGACCGAACGCGGCATTTATTGGAAAGCTCAATTAGAAAAAGCCCGACAAGTTACTTATGACAATTTGCAGACAATCGAGCGAAAAAAGGAATGGATCACCATCAATGGTCTCTTTTTTAACGTTAACCAGTCGGTAAACCTCAAGATGCTCAAGCTGTTGAAAAAAATTAAGCGATTCCTGGAATACGAATGATACCAAATCAGAAATTTGAAACCAGAAATTTGAAACAACTGAACCACATATAATTATTGATTACAATTTTTATAGATATTACACCTCAAACTTCCAAAAGCAAAACACCAAACAAATAAATCGTTTATAGTCATTTGGATGAGACATGAAAACTACCACTATTGCTGCACTTCTGCTCTTTTTTATCCCCATGCTTTATGCCCAAAACTTTGACCGTTTTGATATAGAGTTTGTTATAAATGACAAAAATCTGGCATATCCTTTGGCCGGCGGACTGAATTGCCCGCAATTTTCTTCGGTCGATTTGAATGATGATGGTATCGAAGACCTGCACATTTTTGATCGGGTTGGCAATGTGCATTTGACTTTTCTTAATACTGGCACGACCTATCAATTTGCGCCTGAATATATTCCTTATTTTCCCAATATCAAGAATTGGATGCTGCTGCGCGATTATAATAACGATGGTATCATGGATATCTTCGCTTATTCTGATACGCCTGGCGTGGATGGCGTGATCGTATTTATAGGCAAGTACGAAAATGGGCATATCGCTTTTACCAGATTCAATTTTACACAGTGGTTTTATAATATGATTTCCATTCCGCTTTCCACAGGCACACGCACGCAACTGTATGTGAGTCGGATTGATTATCCTTCCGTGGATGACGTGGATTGCGATGGTGATCTGGATATTTTAACTTTTAATGTAGCGGGCGGTTACACTGAGTTCTACGCCAATCGCTCCGTGGAGCGTGGCTTTGGGCGCGATAGCTTGATTTACGAATTGACAGATGGTTGTTGGGGCGGCTTTTACGAAAGTGGCTTGAAGGTAGAAGTAGATTTGGCGGCTGCGCCGAATACCTGCTTTCGCAATATCGAGAATCCTGAAGTGCAATCGCGTCACGCAGGCTCGACTTTGCTGAGTTTTGATGCTGATAACGATGGCGATAAAGAATTGATTCTCGGCGATTTATCTTTTGATAATCTCAATTTTTTAAGAAATGGTGGCACTTGCGCGAAAGCCTGGATGAATGCGCAAGACAATACTTATCCCAGTAATTCTGTGGCTTTGGATCTGCCTACTTTTCCGGCGGCTTATTATCTCGATGTAAATAATGATGGTAAAAAAGATTTGCTCGTAGCGCCAAATGCCGAGCAATTATCGGAAGACCGTTCAGTGGTATGGCTTTATAAAAATAATGGCAGCAATGCGCAGCCGATTTTTCAATTGCAGCAAAAGGACTTTTTGGTGAATGAAATGCTTGATCTTGGCACAGGAATAGCGCCGACTTTTGTGGATTACAATGCCGATGGGCTGCTCGATTTGCTCGTGGGTACTTATGGCGCTTATAGCGAGGTGGTGATGCGCGATGCACGCTTGTATTTGTTTGAAAATGTGGGCACTAAAAATATACCAAAATTTGAATTAGTGGATGATAACTACCTCAATATGAGCGTTTTTAGCCAAAGTACATACAACTTCGCGCCGACCTTTGGCGACCTGGATGGCGATGGCGATCTGGATTTGTTGGTAGGGGAGGAGCAAGGCCGACTTTTTTATGCGGAGAATATCGCCGGAGCTGGCAATCCCATAGCTTTTGGCTCCTGGCAATATGATTATCAAGGTATTGATATAGGGATTAGCAGTACGCCGCAGATTGCAGATTTGAACCGCGATGGCTTGCCCGATCTTGTCATTGGCGAACGCAATGGAAATATTAATTATTTTCAAAACATTGGTAATCAAGGAAATCCGCAGTTTAATCCTGATCCTACTATTGCACCCAATACCGATCGCCTCGGCAAAATCGATACCCGCGTGCCGGGTTATGTCTCAGGCTACAGCGCTCCGGTTTTGTTGGATTTTATAGATGGGTACAAACTCATCACCGGCACAGAAATTGGTCAGATAGAATTATATAATAATATTGAAAATAATGTTTATGAACAACTTACCGCTGAAACGGAACAACTCGGTGGTGTGAACGAAGGTTTTCAGGCGCATCTCGCTTTTGCAGATTTGGATGACGATGGATTCCTCGAAATGTTTGTCGGCAACCTGCGCGGCGGCTTGAGCGCTTTTAAAACAAATCTTCCGGCCGATCAAACAACGCCTGTGGATGAGCCTTTTACAACACTAAATATTCAGCTTTCGCCAAATCCCGCTTCCGAGTTATTACATATTCGCGTAAATGATTTTCCAAATGCTATAAAAAAGTTACAATTATATAATGCAACGGGGCAAATTATTTTGCAACAAAACTGGTCGGAGAATGAATTAACGTTAAATATTGACCATTTATCGGGCGGCATTTATTTTGTAAAGATGGAGGTAAAAGAGCAGATTATTACAAAGAAAATTGTGATAATTAGGTAGCTTGTTACCTGCCAATTTCGAGTATCTTACCTCGGCTTACCTATTTCTTTTCAAATGCAATTCCATTATCATGTGTTTCCCTCAGATATGGATTAACCTTTTTTAACCTTATTTCAAGAATGATTAACGTATAAGTTCTTGAAGGAAAGCTACTTTCAACGCTTGAAAAAATTTAAAATCAGGTCAGCTATGAAAACGAAGTTTTGTTTTACATTACTTTTTCTATTATGTAGTTTATACTTATCCGCTCAGCTGAAGGGACGAATTCTTGGGCATAATGGCAAACCTTTACCCTTAGCACATGCTTATTTATTTATCGAGGATCAACGCGATATATTACAAAGTGTTCAAGCCGATGCAAGTGGCTATTTTATACTTCCGATAGAAGAAACAGGTAATTATCGTATCATATTAACGGGGTTGCATCATAAACCTTTTAGGGGAAATTTTTATTTCAAACAAGGTGAAGCCCAGGAAATTACGGCTCAATTAGGTACTTTTAATTATCGCGAGACCCAGAACGTCAGCTTTTTAGGCTCATTTAATGGATTTTCGCCGATAGAAAATATGCTGCAAGTACCTTTGGAAAAGGACAAAGCAACCACAACTATTGATGCTGATGGTGAAGTATTATATCAAGTTGGAGGTATTGCCCAAGGTAGCGCCGTGGCTGGCACGAGTGGCAACTATCGAGCGCATCCAGTCTTTTTTTATGGAAATGATGGATATGCAGCGCTTGCAAATAAAGATAAAAATGGAAAAATACTGCTTCAATTCGACCAAAGGCAGCTGCCACCATGGGGCATAGCCGAGAAAATTATATTTGACGACCCTTTACAAGAGGCAGTGATTTCTTTGTCAAAAAAGATAAGTGATGAAGAACAGCAATACCTTCCTAAACTTATGATGTTGGCAAGTAATAAAGATTTAAAGCTTGAAGATATTGAGAAAATTGATCAAAGCCAACGGATTAATGAATTGGAAAGCAGTATTAAAAAGGCAAAGAAAGTAATAGATCGGCAGACATTTTATATAGAATATTTATGCCTCGAAGCAATAAGAACTAAATTTAAGGTAAAAAACAATCCCGATTTTAGCTTTTTCGCCGGTACTTTAAATCCAGATATTATACGTAAGGCATTTCAGGAGATACCTGCCGATTCAAGGCTTTGGAGCGCTTATGATATGGCAATTGCCGCACCTTTACGTATTCATGATGCTTTTTATAAAGATTTGAAAGAATATTACAATCAGGTATTGACATCCAATTCATCAGAAAAAGTGAAATCTGCTTTATTGCTGGCTTTAGCAGATAAAGCCCACCAATTAAGTATTCTGGATGATTTTAATAATTATTATGGTCGTCTTTTAAGTGAATATCCTGAATCATTTTATACGAATCGGGCTAAATCACAATATAATATTCAATCGCAAATTGCGGTCGGTCAAATGGCGCCGGTATTTAATATTACTTATCTTGATGATAATGCCAAAACCCTTTCCAACAGTGACTTTTTGGGCAAATATTTGTTGATTGATTTTTGGAGTATTGGTTGTGGCGGCTGCATCATGGATATGCCCAAATTACACGAAGCTTATGAACAATATAAGCAAAAAGGACTGGAAATATTGAGCGTTTCACTTGATCCGAACCCAGATTTGCCTGCTAATTTTCGTAAAAAACGCTACCCCATGCCCTGGATGAATGGCTATGCAGAAGGAATGTTCAATAGCAACATGGCTAAAAACTTTGAAGTAGGTTGGCTACCCCGCATTTTCCTGATTGATAAAGAAGGTAAAATTCTTGCAAAAGACAGCGATCTGCGTGGTAACAGCTTATTTAGTACTTTACAAAAATTTTTGGATAATTAAATTTGTAATGGTCTATTTTGATATTTTTATTAAAATAGAAGTAAATGGAAAGGTAGCGCCTGGGCGGGTAGCGGTGATTCGTTAAGCGCGTATCTCGCCTGATAGTAAGTGGTATCATTGTAGATATATGCTGTATCTTAGAAGATACCTTAGCTATCTCCAAGGATATAATTTATTATCTTCATTGATATGTAGTATATCTCGTTAGATATTAAAAGGCATCTCCTTAGATAGGAAGTAATATCTATACTTATATAATAAAATATCTTTGCTCATATTTTGGACATCTTGCTAAATATAAATTGGTATCTCCATAGATACGCTCATATATCTCGCCAGATACTAATTTATATCTTTAATTATATTATATTGTATGAACGGAGATACAAATTATATCTACACAGATATCTGAAGGTATCTCGCCAGATACTATAAATGATCTCCTGAGATACAATAGAGTATCTTTTACGGCGCCGCCCATCGTCGGTTTCTTTCAGATTTTTATCGAGTTTAAAAGCGGACCATTTTATAAATGACACAAATTGAAAAGGAGAATCAATTTTCACTTAAATTTGAGAGAACTTTGTATTTAAACTATTCCCTGTAACGCTATGGCTATTCAACGCTTTTTTCAAGAGCTCCAACGTCGCAATGTCATCAAGGCAGCAATTTCCTACATCGCTGTGTCCTGGGTGATTTTGCAAGCAGGTTCTATTCTGTTTCCGACTGTGAAGCTGTCCAATTCGGCGATGCAGGTGCTACTGATCTTACTTATCGTGCTTTTTCCAGCATGGTTGATTTTTGCCTGGTTTTACGAATATACCCCGCATGGTTTCAAACGAACCGCTGCTGTGGAGGAAGAAGAATCCATCGCGCCACAAACCAGCAGGCGACTAAATGCTGTCATCATCGGCGGGTTGTCGCTGGCGGTATTGCTACTGCTGGCGGATCGCATTTTTGATCTGGGCGGAAAAATGGTAGCGAAGGAAGATTTGTCCATCGCGGTGCTGCCTTTTGAAAATATTGGAAGTGAAGCGGATGCCTACTTTGCCACTGGTATTGCGGAAGATATTCTGACCCAATTGGGGAAGATCGGCAATTTGCGCGTGCTGAGCCGTTTTACACTGAATGAATACGATAAAAAGGGAAAGACGCCCAGCCAAATTGGCAAAGAACTAAATGTAACCTATCTACTCACCGGCAGCGTGCGGCGCGCCGGAGATGACCTACGAATTATTTGCGAGTTGATTCGCACTAAAGACGAGACGCAGACCTGGTCGGAAAATTATAACCGGGTGATGGTGGATGTGTTTAAAATTCAAAGTGATATTGCCAACCGAATTGCCAACAAACTCAAAGCTACATTGACTCCGGCAGAAAAAGAACGGATTGAAGCTATTCCTACCAAAAATCTGGCAGCTTACAATATCTACCTAAAAGGACGAGAAGAATATCATAAATATGACCGAGAATCCAATGATCGGGCAATGGTGTATTTCAAACAAGCGACTGCTTTAGACCCCTCCTTTGGGGTAGCCTGGGCGGGCTTAGCGGATACCTATACTCAAGCCAGTTGGTGGCATGAAAATCCTTCCCTGTCGGATACTGCCCTGATGCTGGCACAACGCGCGGTGGAGTTGGATGAACAATCGGCGGATACCTGGAAAGCGCTGGGTGTGGTACAAGAAAGAAAGTTTAATTTATCAGCAGCCAAAGCGAATTTTGAGAAAGCCTTGGAGCGAAATCCGAATCATTTCCAATCCCTTACTAATTTAGCCAATTTATTTGCCAGAGAAGGCAATCTGGTAGAAGCGGTGCGGCTATATAAAAAGACTTTAACAATCAACCCTCTTTACAGTGAAGCCTATCATGGATTGGGTGGAATCTATACTGATTTGGAATTGTATGATCAAAGTACCGAGCAAAATCAAAAATCTATTGAATTAGATGGGGATAACCCTAATTATTATTACCGGTTAGCTGTAAATTATTACAGAATGAAAGATTATGCGCAACTGGATCAGGTTATTCAAAAATTGTTGGCTTTGACGAACAATCACCAGGGGGCGTTGCTGGAGTCGGCAGCTTTTACTTTGGATTATGATGCCAAAAAAGCTGCTACTTACTTAGAAAAAGCCATGGCAGACCCGGATTATGATGAAAACCTTACCCATAATGCGCCGATGCTCCAAGCTTATCTGTTGCTGCAAGCAGGCAAGCGATCCGAAGCCGAAGTCATCCTCCAAAGACGTTTGAAGTATCACCAAGCTCGGTTAAAGGAAAATCCCCGGAGTGAGTGGGATGCTTTATTTTTAGCAAATGCCTACACCTCACTCGGCGATACTGAGAACGCCATCGTGTGGTTGGAAAAGTATTTTCAATGGGGTGGAATATTAGCAGCGGTCACCTACAAAGGCTATGAAGGCTCTCCTGAATTCCGCAGCTTAAACAATAATCCCCGCTTCAAGGCATTGATGGAGGAAGCCCGCCAGCAGGTTGCCAAAATGCGCGCCGAAGTGCTGGCGATGGAGGCAAAGGAGCAGAAGACGGCTTTTCGGGATTAACGCTCGTTTATGAAACTTTTGAGGTTTCGTAAACGTAGTAGTGAGGGCATTTTAAATAGTGTAATGCCGTGCGCCAAATAGCAGCGTCCCGATTCGCACCATCGTGCTACCTTCCTCGATAGCAATCTGATAATCATCGGACATACCCATAGAAATTTCTTTAAATGTAATATCGCTCGGAAAATATTTAGTTTTTATAATATTGAATATTTCTTTTAATCGTTTAAATTCACCTCGTACCTGATTTTCATCATCTGTAAAAGTTGCCATACCCATTACACCGACGATTTTAATATTTTTTAATTCTTGAAAACCAGCCGATTGTAGCATCGCTTCTGCGCTTTCCAGATCAAAACCATATTTCGTATCTTCTTGCGCAATTTTGAATTGCAATAAACAATCGATCACACGATTATATTTAGCAGCTTGTTTATCAATCTCTTGCAATAATTTTTCGCTGTCCGCCGAATGAATCAAATGCACAAAAGGGGCAATGTACTTGACTTTATTGGTTTGCAGATGCCCGATCATATGCCAGCGGATGTCCTTGGGCAGGGCTTCATATTTGGGTGCAAGCTCTTGGGCTTTGTTTTCGCCGAAATCGCGTTGACCTTGTTCGTACAATTCTAAAATAGCTTCGTTGGGTTTGGTCTTGGAAACCGCGATGAGCTTGGTTTGTGTGGGCTTTAATTCTTCAAGTATTTGTTGGAGCATGGAGTTATTTATTATCATTCTGTAAAGATGCAACACAGATCATAACAGATGCAACGGATTTAATCCGCGTTCGATAAAGATTGCAATAATCAATTTGAAAACGTTACAAAAATCGGATAGTTTCGAGCAATTTTCCTAATTTGCCGTACAAGCAAATTGTTCATGAAAGCATTTTTGACCGCAGAATGGCGCAATCTAATTCTGGCAAATTATGAATTCGACCCGGAAATACTGGAAAAGTATTTGCCGAAGCATACGGAATTGGATTTCTGGAACGGCACTTGTTATGTGAGTCTGGTGGGCTTTTTATTTCAAAATACGCGGGTGAGCGGCTTGAGAATTCCCTGGCACGTCAACTTCCCGGAAGTGAATTTGCGTTTTTATGTTCGGCATAAAAATGAACAGGGCGAATGGCAACGAGGCGTTGTTTTTATTAAAGAAATTGTGCCAAAGCCTGCTATTTCGCTGGTTGCCAATACTTTGTATGGGGAGCATTACCAAACCATGCCGATGCGTTATCTTTGGAAATCGAGCAAAGAATTGATGGTTTCTTATGATTGGAAATACCGCAACAAATGGCATCGTTTAGCAGTGGAAGCAGACTATCAGGCACAGGAAATACCTATCGGCGGCGAAGAAGAATTTATTACCGAACATTATTGGGGTTATACCAAAACGCCTCGCGGTAGCACGATGGAGTATGGAGTGGAGCATCCGCGGTGGCGCGTACATCTGGTACAAAGCTTTGATATTGAGGTAGATATGGGGGATTTGTACGGCGCTGATTTTGAACATATTGCAAAGCAAATACCCCAATCTGTATTCTTGGCGGAAGGCTCGCCGATTATCGTGCGGCAAGGAAGAAAAATTTCAAGGTAAAATTATTCATAGTAAGATGAACGCTATTTTTAAAAAGCTGAATTTCAAGTATCAAGATATTATACATACCTTAAAGATATTCACCAATTTGTCTTTAATTAATCTTTTAAAAAACTTCCATCAAAAGACAAGGGCAGCAAATCCTTCCCGGAATTGAGTTTGTAAACCTCGCCCGTTTCACCGTGTAAAATGATCTCGATATTATTACCAAAACGAAATTCCGTCTCGCAAATCACTTGTCGGCAAGCACCACAAGGCGCAGCGGGTTGAGTCACGGGTTTATGAATATTTTCTACGGTGATGGCGATCGTTTTAACTGAAACGCCCGGAAATTGAGCATGAGCCGCCGCCAAAGCCACGCGTTCCGCGCAAAGACACATGGGATAAGAAGCATTTTCCTGATTAGCGCCTACCAAAATCTCACCGTTTTCCAGCAAAACAGCAGCCGCCACGCGAAATCCAGAGTAAGGCGCATACGCATTTATCAGATGAGCTTTAGCTTTTTGCAAGAGCAACCGCTCTGTTTCAAAGAGTTGCGTTGTATTTTTATAGATTTCGATAGGTATTTGAAGGGTGATTATTCGTTTCATATTGAAGTTTATAGCCTTTTTAGAAAAAATCTTAATCAAAATTGCAGATAGTTGTTGAAAATTGAAGAAAATTGCGCAAAATTTACTTCTGTTTCAAGTTTTTATAAAAATTCTTGGCAGAACAGACAATTTAAATCAAGTTTGAAAGTCTATTCCCAAAAAGATCAACCATATTCGTATGAACAATATCCTTATTATTGGCGCTGGACGATCATCAACCGCGCTCATAAAATACGTTTTAGACAGGGCTAAAGAAAATAATTGGTTTGTGACCGTAGCCGATTCCAAACCAGAATACGCCGAGCAAAAGGTAGATAACCACCCCAATGGGCGCCCTGCCTGGCTGGATGTAATGAAAGTAAATGACCGCAGGGAATTGATCAGCCGCGCCGATGTAGTGGTTTCGCTACTGCCAGCTTACCTGCACATGGAGGTTGCGTATGACTGCATCAAGCTGAAAAAGCATTTGATTACGGCGTCTTATGTATCAAAAGATATGTATAGCCTGGCGAATGAATTCCGAGATCGTGAATTGATTTTTATGGGTGAAATGGGCTTGGATCCTGGGATCGACCATATGTCGGCGATGAAGCATATCAACGACATCAAGGCGCGTGGTGGCAAGATCACTGCCTTTCGTTCCTATACGGGTGGATTGATCGCGCCCGAAAGCGACGATAATCCCTGGCATTATAAAATCACCTGGAATCCACGCAACGTAGTGCTGGCAGGGCAAGGCACCGCACAATACATGGAAGATGGTAAATTCAAATATATTCCTTACAATCGACTTTTTCAAGAATATCATATCGTAGATGTACAGGGCATGGGGCAGTTTGAAGCTTACGCCAATCGAGATTCATTGCTTTATCGCGAGGTGTATGGTTTGGCCGGTATTCCCAATATTCTGCGTGGCACTTTGCGCTCGAAGGGCTTTTGCGATGCTTGGAATGCGTTGGTGCAAATTGGTTTAACGGATGCTTCCTTTCCTATTGTAGATTCAGGCACTATTACCTACCATGAACTGATGGAGGCTTATACGAGCACTAAAAGTATTGCAGGTTCGGTGAAAGAGCGCGTTGCTCAAATGCTGGAAGAGGACCCTGAGTCGCCAGTGATGCAAAAATTAGAGTGGTTGGATCTTTTCCGCAAGAAAAAAATAAGACTTCCTAACGCCACGCCTGCTATGATTCTGGAAAATCTGCTGGTTGAAAAATGGAAAATGAAACCCAAGGATAAGGATATGATTGTGATGCAACACGAATTTGAATACGAAATAGATCGTCAAAAGAAAATGTTGACATCCACGATGGTGATGACCGGCGAAAACGATGTGGATACGGCTATGACGAAATCGGTAGGCTTGCCTTTGGGCATTTTTGTAAAATTAGTAATGCAAGGTAAAATCACTTCCACCGGCGTACATATTCCTGTAAAAAAAGAGGTTTACGAGCCTGTTTTGCAAGAATTAGAAGAATATGGTGTCGTATTTCACAACCAGGAAAAGGATTTGTAAAAGGTAAAATATAAAACGCAAAATGTCCAATGGGATGGTTATGCCATACAACTGTAAAATTAATTTTACTGAGCAGTTTTGGATATTGCGGTTTCAATGAAATTTAAGCTTACCAATACCAAGGCACTTCAACTGTTTCATTTGCTGCGGCAGGGAAGCATGATTCTGACGGCCATCCTACTCACCAAAAGTAGCCTGAGCCTTAGCGACATCGGTGCTTATGAAATGCTGATGTATATTGCTTATACGCTGAGTTTCTGGTGGGTATCTGGCCTGGTGCAAGGTTTATTGAGCAAATATCCAACCTTGGATGCTTCGACTCAGAAAAAGCTCATTTTTAATGCTTATCTACTATTCGTTGGTGTAAGTTTATTCCTTTTTTTATTCCTATTTGTTTTTCGATCACAAGCGCTCACCTTATTGGTCGGGCAAAGCGATGTGCGCTACTTTTCTGTTTTCCTGATATTTATGCTATTAAATTTCCCAGCATATTTATTGGAAAACCTGCTTTTGCTCGAAGAAAAACCACGTGTAATTCTCGCTTTCGGGATATGCTCATTTGTCGGGCAACTTGTAGCTGTAATTTTACCAGTTTATGCGGGGTGGGAATTCTACTGGAGCTTTGTCGGGTTAGCAATTTTCGCAGCTTGCAAACATTTTTGGCTGTTGGTTCATATTTGGCGGCAAGGTATTTGGCAGTTTCGGGCAGATTTAATCAAATCCTGGGCGTTGCGCTCGTTTCCGCTGGTGTTATATGCTTTGTTGGGCGGTTTTAATATGGCTTTTGACAATTGGCTCGTGAATTATCATTTTGGCGGAGATGAAGCTATTTTTGCTATTTTTCGATACGGTGCACAGGAATTGCCGCTTACGCTGGCGCTCACTAATGCTTTTAGCATCGCGGTGATTCCAGAAGTTGCCCAAAATTTAAACGCTGCGCTTGCTGCCATCAAAAGTAAATCGCGGAAGTTATTTCATTTACTTTTTCCACTATCTATTATATTGATACTCACCGATCGATGGTTATTTCCATTCGTATTTAATGAAGCATTTATTGCCAGTGTGGAAATTTTTAATATTTATTTATTGATTATCATAAGTCGCTTGGTGTTTGCGCGCCCAATTCTGATAGGTTTACAAGCAAATAAAGAAGTGTTGATTATTTCTATTATAGAATTAGCTGTAAATATAATAATGAGTTTTATACTGGTGCAATATTTCGGATTGATAGGTATTGCAATAGGAACATTAATTGCTTACACACTTGAGAAAACCTTGCTTTGTGGCTATTTGTATGTGCGCTTTGGGCTACCTGTGCAGGCTTATACCGATTTGCGATGGTTTATTTTATACACTATAATATTAATAATCGCCTTTATATTTTCCTGGAATTAATAAATTGATCTTATTTTTACTTGTTTCCTATAAAAATATCGCCAAAAGATACACTGATTGTAATAGTGGCATAATATTCCGTTACAGGTTTGAATTGAATACGTTTTACCTGGTCGGTATTTTGTAAATGGGTGAATTTCAGATTATTAGGAAGGCTAATATTCCCGTTTTGTGCCGTTAAATTATAACCAAATAAAGATGGATTAATATTATCCAAAAAAACATCCATTTTTTCAGCATTAATATTAAGACTTAGCAAATCCTTTGTGCCGCGAATGCGCATGATGCCATATTGCGCTGAAAGATCATAATGACCTTTAATATCTTGTAAAGTAATATCAGAACGACGTGAAGCCAGCTTCATATTACCATCCAGATTCGTGCCCAATACATCGCCGAAGCGCGTTTGCACGTTCATCACCCCTTGAATATTATTTAGTCCAATTTTACTAAATTCGCTATTGATTTTTACACTATTAAAAAGATTGCTTACATTGATCGTACCGAAATAATTTTTCAGATACACCGGGCATTGCTCTGGTACATAAATCACGTATTTAGCGGACAGTAGCGACTGTGGCTCAGGCATTCCCTCTGACTTTGAAAGATAATTCCTTACATAAATTTTATTTTTTACACGGTCGGCGAGATATTTTATCGCTTCCAAATCTTTTTCGGCTACTGCTTTATCCGGGTGGCGTGCGGTAAGTTCCAATTGAATTTTGATCTCATCCTTATCCCAACTTTCTACAATTACCTCGGCTTTTTCACCTTCCAAATTTACTTCATAGCCCTTGCGATACATGAAGGTTTTTTCAATTTTTTTGGTAATCACTTGCACCGTCACTTGAGCGGATAGCTCGAGCGAGTAAAAGCAGGCAACCAATAAAATCAAGGTTTTTAACTTCATATTTCCATCATTTTGTATAGGAATGTGGGTAGAGAGTAGAGTGCATCGGGACAAAATTGTAGTTTAAATCCATAAAATTCCATCTACCTTCTACTAAAAAATTAAATTTCCTGTGCCATTTTTTTCACAACTTCCGAGCGCTCGCGCTCAATTTCAGCGATACTGCGTACCAATTGTGCATCCTGTCCGTATTTTTGCATCATTGTTTTGATTTCAGCTTTGGCTTGGTTCAATTCTTTTAGATCCAATAATAAATTTTCATTACCCGTATTTTTCAAAAAATCAGAACGTTGCGCATAAGCGTCTGCGATGTTTTGTATCACGGCATCTTCTTCATCCCAATCGGCTTTAATCGGATGCGTTTCCGCCTGGGCATATTGCATTTGTACCATTTCTGTTGGTTCTGGCGTTTGATTCAACCACACAACCAAACTCACCACCGCTAATAAAATCGCTGCCGCTGCCGATAACCAAACACCCCGTGAAATGCGTAATGCAGGCTTCTTATCTAAATTTTCTTCAATACGTTCCCAAAGCGCTGCCGGAGGCGCATAGCTCGGCAAATCATGAATCGCGGATTGTAATTGCTCCTGGGATTGATCTATATCCAATTGATGCTCGATTGCATCCCAAACCGATATATTGGGCGCGTATTGCGGCAAACGCTTGATAGCATTTTGTAATATTTCATAATTATTCTCCATAGCTTACCAGTTCATCATTTTGGTGATCGATTCGCGCAGGCGCTTCTTGGAATGAAACAACTGCGATTTGGACGTTCCTATCGAAATATTCAGCATTTCTGCTACTTCTTTATGCGAATAACCTTCTACTTCAACCAAGACAAACACTGTGCGATAACCTTCGGGCAATTCCTGGATAGCTTTTTCTAAATATTCTGCTTCCAGAAAATCGCCCCAATCAATCAGTTCCTGGGTATGGCTCGATGTCAATTCGTCGGTATTCGGTTGCTTTTTAATATGACTGAGGGCGGTGCGTACCACGATCGTTTTGATCCAAGCGCCCAGCGTTGATTCCTGCCGAAAACCCTTGATATGCCGAAAAACTTTGACAAAAGCCTCTTGTAGTACATCCTCTGCCAACTCAAAATCATTGGTGATGCGATAGGCTGTGGTGTACATCCCTCGGCTGTACTTGTCGTACAGCGCCTTTTGCGCCAGGCGGTCATTATTAATGCAGGCTGCAATTAATTCAGCTTCGGTCATACTAATGGCGTAAGGCATCTTTCCATCGCGCGATTTGTGTTATGATACAGAGAGTTTTAATTTGGAGCGATGGTTGTATGCGATTTTTTATTTTTTACTTTTATTTAATCAAAGCCTGAAAGTGCCTCATTCCTTATGTTTTAGAAGGTGGATAGCGATTTTCAAATCGTTTTACAATTTCCAAAATGGGGAATTGACGCAAATATTACAAGCAAGGATATTGCTTTTTTGCCACGAAGGCATGATATTTAAGACGGCAATTTAACAAAGTATTGGAAAATGGTTGGAAACGACGTAACCAGAGGTAAAGTGCTATTGGCTGAACCTTTCATGTTAGATCCCAACTTCAAGCGCACAGCCGTGTTGCTTTGTGAGCATGACGAAGAAGGGAGCGTAGGTTTTATCATGAACAGACCTATCAACGTGCAGGTAGATGAATTGATCGAAGGCTTTCCTGAGTTCGAATCGGAAGTATTTCTTGGCGGGCCAGTACAAACGGACACGATTCATTATGTTCACAATGTAGGCGAACTGCTCGAAGGTAGCACCAGAGTGGTGGATAATATTTATTGGGGTGGCGATTTTGACAAACTCAAATTTCTCATTACACAGCAACTGATCTTACCTCATAATATTCGTTTTTTTGTAGGTTACTCTGGCTGGTCGGAAGGCCAATTAGCCGATGAACTCATCTATGGTTCTTGGTTGATCGCCGATATGGATGCGAACTATCTTTTCAAATCCCGTGCAGAAATGCTCTGGTCGCAGGTGATGTACAATAAAGGTAATGCTTATACCGTCATTTCACAAATGCCGGACACCGTGAATTGGAATTGATTTTTTCTGATTTCCCACTTTCCTAAATTAAGACTTAGTAGCTGCTACGGCTATTTCCTGAAGCTGCTCGGCAATTTGTTTTTCAATACCTCCAAGGTAAATAATTTCAGTCGCCGGTTTTTGCGTAATGCTTTGATAAAAGACACAAGCGATCAGGTACGCCCCGAATGTTGAAGGATGGGGATCGCCATTGTCCATTTGCAAAGGAATATCAGGATATTGCTGACGACAAAGCTCAAAAGCATAACCCACGGGTGCGATTTCTGCATCAAGTTTTTTAGCAGCAGCTTCATAAACACGTTTAATAACTCTATATTCTTGTTTGCTATTTGTAAATGAATTGGAACAACATTGCATTTTATCAATTTTTGCATCGATCATGATACAGGGATAGCAATATTCCTGGGGGTACTCGCCCAACGCATAAGTTTCGTATAAAATAGTCTTGCTTTCTTGCGTTTTTATAATATTATTTAAATGACGAATATAAGGATCATAAAATGCTGCTTTTGCTTCAGGAATCAGTATTTGCATGGAAGCCTCCTGTAGAATAACGGTATGCCAAGATTGACTTTTTAATAGTTGAATCGTAGGAGATACTTCGCCCTTTGCTGCTTTACGCCAATTTTTTCCATCGGGTGAAGGCATTTTTTCACAATGATCTTGCAAAGACAAGGCGGGATACGTGCTTTGCAGCACTTTAAAACCATCCTGATTCGCATCGAACATCCGCTGAAGCGTCTGCGGCATTTGATGATAATACGTCAGGCTATTGCCAATAAAAAGGATATCTTTGGAGTTTTGTGCTACTAAATTGATTAGTAATAAGGACAATAAAATTGTCAATATAGATTTCATTACTCGGGTGATTTTGTAAAAATTAAACGCTTTCGTATCAACGTGCAAGCCTGTTAATTCGTTGCTTTTGGCGCAATATTTCTGAGCCAAACGACCGCAGGCTGCTTTGGTAAAGACGATAAATCCCTGCCCATGCCGGGTTTGAAAAAATTACCCAGAACAATGTCCAGCCGGCCATCTTGATCCAAATCGCCCACATCCATCACCAACCAGGTGCTACCAGGCACGGCAAAAGTGGAAATTTCAAATTGAAAATCACCTTTGTTTTCAAAAAATAAAAACCCTTCATTGGGTTGCTGATTGGCATTGTTAAAAAAAGCAATCGTAGCTATATCAAGATCGCCATCTGCATCAAAATCAGCAGCTTGTACTTTACTTGCTCCATAAATTGGGTAGAAAAAGCGCTCGGTGAAATGGTTTTGTCCATCATTTAAAAAAATACGCAAACCATGATAATTTTTTAAAGAAAGTGAATAATCGGCGTTGTCGCCATTGGTGTATAAAATATCAAGTTTGCCATCACCATTCATATCCGCTAATTCTATAAAACTGGAGCCATATATAGGCGGAAATTCTAATATTTTCTCTTCTTTAAAAATACCATCACCATTATTATAAAAAATGTAAATACTTTCTCTGGCTTGACAAAAAAGTGTAATAATGTCGAGCCTGCCATCATTATTCATATCATGTAAAATCGTATTCCTCGCGCCCGGCAAGTCTTTCAGCGTATATGCTTGAAAATTTTTACCATCGTACCAACTCAAATGCCCAACTTCGTTGCCATAATTACAAATCAAATAATCTGGCATGCCATCTTCATTCAGGTCTTCCATCAAAATATGCACGGGCCGGCGCAAGGAATCGAGCACTGTTTGCCCTTGATTTTGAGCATTTATTTGTATCAGCTTTCCTTTTGGGCTATCGTTCGGATCCATGATACCCATTTGCAGCGTCAGTAATTCTTGTTTTTCATTCCAGTAAATATCCGAAACCGGACTTTCCAAGCCAATAGAATCAATCCTTTTCAAGGTTTTATCATAGATTTCCAGCCAGCGTTTGTCGCGCCTCCCGGCATATAAATGCCCGTTTGTCGTATCTATTTTCAGCATCGTGACCATCGGCGGACGGTCGCTCATACCTTCAATCATTTTGATTTCAAAAAAAGGCAAACCCATTTTTACTGGAGCTTTGGAAGCCTGCGGGATCGGTTTCTCCGGCGCATTTTCAATATAATAATCCACTATTTTTTGCCAATCAGCTTCAACAAGCAGCGGTTTATCCGGGTAAATTTTAGCCTGCATAATCGTCACGATATCATCAGGATTTACCTCAGTCATTTTCTCGAATACACCTCTCATCCCAAGATAATAAGCCATTTGGGGCATGACGCCTTCTTTCCATGTGAATTTATCCAGCAACTCGGGCATGGGCTGCACATGACAACTGGCGCAATGAATCGCTGCCAATTCCTTCCCTGAAAGCCCGGTAGGCTCAGGTGGGGCATTCGGATCGCGGCGGTTGCAATTCCAAACAATAAATAATAGCAGCACAAACAAGTAAGGGATGAATTTCATATATCCTTTATCTTTAAAGTATAGACTAAATTCAGGTAATCATTCTATTTGTCGGAAAATTATTCATTTTTCTTTGTAAACAAAGCGTCAAAATTGACTTATAAAATTTGAACAAAAAACAATTAAATCTACCTTTGTTCAAATTTTGACTGCAAGTGAGACGCTGGTTATCCATATCGCTTGTTTTTCTTATATCCTGGCAATTGTTGCTCAAGGGTGGCGTCTTTCTTTGGTTTGGTATTAATCAAGCATATATTGCTGAAAATTGGTGTGTAAATCGCTATAAACCAGAACTGACGTGTAGTGGTAAATGCGTGCTTGTCAAAAATCTGCGTGCTACCGATCAGGAGCAAAACGAAGCGCAGCAGCGCCCTTTAAAGATTGTAGAGAAACTGAATCTTTCGCATTTTATAGTTGATACATTTGAAAAAAATGAAATTCCTTTCTTAACAAATACAATCGAACCGATTGCACCATTTTTTGCAGTCGCGCCTTCTTCTTTTCTTCTCAAAATCTTGAAACCGCCGGAATTATTGGTTTGATTAATATTTTATTAATTCAAAACCAATAATTTATATGAAATCTTTTTTCATGGCGGTAGCCCTGTGGCTACTGGCGATCCTGTCTGCACAGGCCTGCGATGTGTGCGGATGCTCCATAGGTGGCAATTATTTTGGCATTTTGCCCCAATTCCATGGGCATTTTGTAGGCTTGCGGTATCAATATCGAAGCTTCCGCTCAGAACATTTGCCACTTTTCAGCCAAACAGAAACTTTGGTTTCGCATGAATATTTTCATACAACCGAACTCTGGGGTCGGTGGAATCCATCTAAAAAGCTGCAATTATTTGCCTTTGTTCCTGTTCATTTTATGCAAAAACGAGAAACGGGCATTAGCACTCGTGAAAACGGCATTGGAGATCCGAGTGTAATTGCTAATCTGGTACTATTCAACACAGGAGATGATGTTCGGAATACTTGGAAACACGCGATTCAAATTGGCGCTGGTATCAAATTTCCCGTTGGGCATAGCAATCTAAAGCTTTCTGATGGCTTGGTTAATCCCAATTTTCAGTTGGGTACAGGTTCGTTCGACTTTCCTTTGAATGCGATTTATACCATACGCTACAAGCGCGCCGGGCTTTCTACTGAGGTCAATTACCGCATCAACACTGCTAATTCCAATGATTACCGCTTTGGCAACCGCCTGAATACAGGAACGCACTTTTTCTATTGGCAGCAGGTAGGCGCGACTGCTTTTCTGCCAAGTGTTGGAACACTTTGGGAATACGCAGCGCAAGACTTGGAAAACGGTATTTATCAGGATTTGACGGGCGGGCAATCGCTTTGGCTCACAACGGGTTTGGATGTTTATTTCCAGCGATTTTCGGTGGGCATGAGTTACCAACAAGCGCTATATCAGGATTTAGCAGAAGGTCAGCTTACCAGTCGACCGCGCTTAACAGCAAACGTATCATTTCTTTTTTAAAAGTGTGACAAACTCAATGGAGTCTGCCACACCATAAGAATTCAATTTATTTAAAAATCATTCAAAATTAAAAAAATGAAAATTAAAATGAGCTTTTTCGCATTACTCTCGGTTTTACTGGCATTTACTGCTTGTGATGAGAATCAGGAAGAATTTAACATCAACGACAAAGGCAGCATCACGCTTGAATTTGACAATATCGTAGGTGGGCAGGATTTGCAGCTCGACAAAGGTGCTTATACGAATGCCTCCGGCGAGCAGTTCAGCATTAATTTATTCCAATATTATATCAGCAATATCAAGCTGAAAACCGAGGATGGCCGCGAATATATTGTGCCGCAAGACGAAAGTTATTTCCTCGTGCGCGAACACGAAGCTTCTTCTCATGAAATCACGCTCAACAACGTTCCGGCTGGAAATTACACTGAAGTAAGCTTTGTAATTGGTGTGGATAGCCTGCGCAACACGATGGATCCGAGCAAACGCACGGGCGTACTCGACATCGGCGATGAAGCGACTGGCAAAGGTATGTATTGGTCATGGAATTCCGGTTATATTTTTGTACGCATCGAAGGCACTTCGCCGCAGTCACCGCAAGTAGAAAATGGTCAAAATATCTTCTTTTATCATGTGGGCGGTTTTGGCGGTTATAGCGCTCCAACCATTAATAATATTCGTAATAAGACTTTGACTTTTGGTAAAGATGCTGCCGAAGTCCGCAAGGATAAAGCGCCTTCCGTGCATATCCTGGTGGATGCAATGAAAATCTTCGATGGTGGCAATACGATTAGCATTGCTGCAAATCCTTTTTCGCATTTCACTACTTTCTCAGCAAAGATTGCGGACAACTATGTAAGTATGTTCACTTATGATCATGTCCATAATGATTAATTCTATATAAAAGTCATCTGGTGACTTTTATGTCATCAGATGACTATTCAAAAATCCAATATATGAGCAAAATGATGATTCATACTTTTATCTTGTTGCTGCTCGTTTTTGCCTGCCAGCCCAATGAAGATGTAATAAATTCGGGCGATATCGTAGCATTTAAAGCCCCCAGCAACTTCCCACAGCCGGCTTATGATTTATCCAAAAATCCGATTACTAAAGAAGGATTTGAGCTGGGGCGAGCCTTGTTTTACGATGGTATTTTGAGTCGGGATGGCACCATTAGCTGCGGCTTTTGCCACCAGCAGCAGTCGGCGTTTACGCAACACGCGCACACCTTGAGTCACGGTATTGACGATAAAATTACCATGCGCAATGCTTTACCGATTCAAAATCTCGCCTGGCAAAAAGAATTTTTCTGGGATGGTGGTGTATTTCATTTGGATTTTTTTGCCGTAGAACCCATTCAGAATGAGAATGAAATGGATGAGAGTTTACCAAATGTGTTAGAAAAATTGCGCAATCATAAAACCTATCCTAAATTATTTGAAGCAGCATTTGGCACACCCGACATTACCACTGACCGTTTTTTGAAAGCTTTATCACAATTTCAATTAATGTGTATTTCATCTGATTCTAAGTATGATAAGTATATTAGAAAAGAAGGTGTGATACTGACTTCGGAAGAGCTTTCAGGAATGGAAATTTTCCAGCAAAAATGCGCCTCCTGTCACAATGGTGAGTTATTTACCGATTTTTCTTATCGCAATAATGGGTTGACAATTGGCAATCCTAATGATACTGGTAGAGAAAGAATTACGCTTAATGAAAATGACAAATTTAAATTCAAGGTACCGAGCTTACGCAACGTAGAACTCACCCGACCCTATATGCACGATGGGCGCATCCTAACGCTCTAATCGGTACTCGACCACTACACTACCAACGTACAAGACAGCCCTACGCTCGACCCGCTTTTGAAGCAAAACGGACGCTTGGGCATTGAATTAACCGCTACTGAAAAACAAGAATTGATTGCTTTTTTGAAGACTTTAACCGATCAGGAATTTTTAAAGAAAAAAGAACTTTCTGAGTTTAATTAACTTAAAATCAAAATAATACAGTTATGAAAAATCTGAAATTTTTATTACCGATTTTATTTATTACATCATTATTTATCGCTTGTGAAAACGATAAAGACGAACCTACGCTTGATGCTACGATCACGGTTGATTCGCCTACGCCTGGGCAGGTTTTTGAAAAAGGTGATACCGTTCATATTGAGGCAGATCTAATGG
>JANRME010000382.1:0-2249 GCA_033761835.1 Saprospiraceae bacterium | reverse complement strand
TAAAAATTTTGGAAATTGTAAAACCGATACTATTCCATTATATGGCGGCCCATTTAATAATGAAAAGGAAGTAAAAGAATATCAAGTTGCCATTGCACAAAGCCTTGCTGCCATTGGATTAGACGAATATTATGCTATTTATCTCGTAGCAAATTATGGCCGACAGGTTGATACAATTCTTGAATTTATTGAGGATTTCAAAGATCAACCCGAAATTGCATTAGCTCGCGCAGAACTGAAATTTTCATTAGAAAATGAATTGATTTTCAAAGCTTTAGATTTTTTTAATCGCCGCACCGGGCGCTTGTATTTCCATATCAATAGCATAGAACCGGCGCTGAATGCTGTTCTTGCAGATATAAAAAAATATTTTAATTGGACTGACGAGCGCGTCAGCCAGGAAAAATTAGAAGTACAAAATGCGATTCGAGAAGCGTCTAATTTTGGTTGAAAGGTTGATGAGTTTAAAAGTTTATTATATGCTTATATCAACCCATCAACCTTTTTAAATCTTAACCATCCGCTTCGTTTTGACTTGATTATCAACCTGTAAGCGATAGAAATACGTCCCCGCTGCCAAGTCGGAAGCCTCAAACGGAATTTGATGTTCGCCTGGGTTTAAACGCCTGTTTGTCAATACTTTAACCTCCGATCCAAGCGCATCAAAAACACTGAGCCGCACCCAAGCTTCCTGCTCTAATGTAAATTCAATCCTTGCCCAATTATGGAAAGGATTCGGGTAAGCTTTGATTTGTAAAATCTTGTCTAAATCCGGTCCATCCACTGCGGTGGTCGTCCGGCAATCTTGAATAATTGGCAATTTTTGAAAATCATTATATAATAAAGTTTTGACATCTGTCTCTTGTACACCAAACCAATCCATTAAAATAGAGCCATATACATCCCGAAAATCGTGCTGCATCGGTACACCTTCATCTCGATCTACGTCTGCTACGATTTCAGGGTTTTCTCCGATAATCGCAGGATTGATGCAAGAACCAAAAATGATAAGCGGTGCTGCGGTGCCATGATCGGTGCCAAAACTTTCATTGGAGCGAATCCGTCGTCCAAATTCTGAGAAGGTCATGCCTACGACTCTTTGTTCCAAGCCCAAGGCTTTCAGGTCATTCTGGAAGGCAGCAATCGCTTCTGAGAGCATTTGCAACAAATTGGCGTGATCTCCCGTAGTTGTCTCTCCACCCACCACTTGATTCGCGTGGGTGTCAAAACCGCCGATGCTCGTGATATAGACTTTCGTTTGCAAGCCGCCAGAAATCAGCAAGGCTACATTTTTTAGCTGCTGCGCTAAGCGATTATTTTCAGGATATGTCACTTGATTACCTCCACCATCTGCGGCATCTGTGATTACACCTGCATAGGCATTAGTTTGGGAAATAGAAGTGCGCAAAAAAGATAATTCACGCCCATAAGGTGTATTCGGCACATTGCTGCTTGCTCCTTGATACAATGGAAAAATACTGAAGGGGTCTTCCAAAGTCATGCTGAAATTTGCCGCAGTTCCCTGGCAAGTTTCCGATACAATACTGCCCATGGTAATGGCAAATGGATGTGGAAAAGCCTCATTAGGATAAGCTTCTGGATAATCTTTGTGATCTACTTCAAAATGACGCCCCAACCAGCCGGTATTCCAGAATTGCTCAGCTGGTGATGCGCTCGTCCAGATGTCCGTCGAACGAAAGTGCGAACGGTTTTGATTGGGATAGCCCACCGATTGCACAATACCGATTTTAGCATCATCATATAAAGATTTAATGCTATTCATACTGGGGTTTAAACCAATCTTATCGGTCAATCCAAGTACTTTATTCTCCGGAATCATAATATTATTGCGCACCGCGGCAATTCCATTATATTGATCGCGCGGAATGATCATATTCAAACCATCATTCCCACCGTTCATTTGTATCAGCACCAAAATGCGATCTGAATCTGGATCAATAAAATTAAATATCGAAGATTTGGGCATTGCGGCCAATGGCATTCCATTCAAAAAAACAGGAAGGCTGGCTGCTGCGCTCGCAGATTTTATGAATTGTCTTCTTTTCATTAGCTGATTAATTGATGTACCGACCCGCTTATATGCTGATTCTCAGGTAAAAATTATCAGCAAATTGGCAAATCAGCAGATTAGCAAATCGAATTTTAGCTCAAATAAAATTCAGGCATACTCAACATTGCTTTCAAGAGGCTTTGCAATTTCGCTTCTACCGATCTGGCCAATTGTGCGT
>JANRME010000381.1:0-29625 GCA_033761835.1 Saprospiraceae bacterium | reverse complement strand
CGTTTTTTTCTTGTTTCAGTGGATTCTACAATCGGTAGTTCAAGCATTTTCCAAGATTTTGGATGTCAGAACAGAGAAGTCAGATAAATAGTTTGCAATAATTTAAAGTCTGACATCCGACTTCTGTCTTCTATTAGTCTGGATTTAAACATTACCAACGCTTACCGAGTTGCAAATTTAGATAAAGATTGATAAAAATAGGCGTGTTTTCGGCATTTGCTACCCGAGGCGATTCTACCATAATGGGCACATCTTTGAAATAAAAATCCACCATGACCCCAGCATCTAAGGCTTTTACAAACTCATCAAAAGCGCCCCAGTCAAAGTGAATAGCAAATTTGCCATGCGCACCCGGCAGGAAAGAAATTTCATCCAAACCCTTGGCAAAACCGGAGGAACCATAGATACGAGAGGTATTAAGGAAAAACTCAGCGTTTTCTTCGGAATAGCGCTCGCTGCGTACGAAAGGATCGCCACCACCGACATCAGGGTAGCGAACAATATCCAAATAATAAGGCTTGAGCAAACCCAAGGATCCTCCTATGGCATAACTCATACCGATAGCTAGTCCACGCCGCTTGGCCTTTTCGGAGAGATAGCGTTTTTCGCCAAAACCGACCCGCAGCGGGATAAAGGTATTTTCTTTGCCAAAAATAAATGCCCTGGCGATGCGATTGGTATAACTGGAGCGAGAATCGAAGCCCTGACGAAATTCCTTCGGATGTTTCAATTCTCCAATTTCAAAAGTCCAAAAGCGCGTGATATAATAGGTTTGTAAGCTGCCAATATCCACGCCCAAAGCGTAACCATTGGTATGCAATTTGAAATTGACCGAAAATTCTTTATTGTAAACGATCCCTTTGTTCTCCTCATAATAATTTTGCCCGGGCGTCAATACCTCCTGCGCTGCTGCGGATGTCAACAACAATAGGCTCGATACAAGAATAAGTAGAATCTTGCTCATATATACGTCTATTATATAGATACGAAAAACGCTTTTCCAAGCTAAATTTAAAAAATAAATAGGATAAATGACAGTTTTGCCAAATTTCTTCATCTTTACCTTTCAATTTTGTCAAATGCACTGCATATTATGCGCTTGATTGTTTATACGCCGACTGTTACCGCTCGCGTCCAATATGCGTGGGAAGTACTATTGCGCTATGTTTTAAAAATAGATTACGAGCTTGTTTCCAATTTGGATTTCTATCAAAGCGCCGATGCTTACAAAATCAATTATAGTACGCAACGTCAAAACAATCAGGAAGTTTTTATTCCGGCTGGAAATTTGCTTTTTGAATCGGGCATAAGACAACAAATAATCGAAATACTTTCCACAGAAAACTTGCCTGTTTTTTTCCAACAAACGGCTTCAAATGCAGACTTACCTTTCGATCTTCCTGCCCTGGTTTTTTATCTGACGACGCGATATGAAGAATATTTGCCATACCGACAGGATGCACATAGGCGATTCCCTGCCTGGGAGAGTTTGGCATACCGCGAAGGTTTTTTGCAACAACCTGTAGTCAATCAATGGGCTTGCCGCTTGAGAACTATCATGGAATTGCGTTATCCGCGGATACAGATGCCTCGACTTATTTATCGCTTTCAGCCGACTTATGATGTGGACATGGCTTGGGCCTATCGATATAAAGGTTGGAAACGTAATGTTTTGGCGGGTTTGAAAGAATTATTGCAAGGTAAATTTGTAGATTTAGAACAGCGAATGCAGGTGCTTTCAGGCAAAGCCGAAGACCCATTTTTTACTTTTGCTTATCTCGATGAATTGCATCAGCAGTATCAATTACAACCGATATATTTTTTCTTATTGGGTGATTACAGCGCTTTCGATAAAAATATTCCGCCTCAGCGGCCAGCATTACAAGAATTGATTCAGACGCTTCATCGCCAGTATCCAATAGGGATTCATCCTTCTTATCGTTCGGATGGGCAGCCTCAGCAAATCCGGCGCGAGGTGCAACGTTTGAAAGATGCCACCGATGACCCGGTCGTGCGTAGCCGCCAGCATTTTCTGCTATTGCGCTTTCCGCAAACGTATCGCAACTTACTGGCTGCAGGCATCACCAGCGATTATACAATGGGCTTTGCGGTGGAAACCGGTTTTCGGGCAAGTATTGCGACAGCTTATCCTTGGTATGATCTTGAAAATGAAATGATTACTCCATTGATGATTCACCCTTTTCAAGCGATGGACGTAACGTTGAAAAATTATTTACAACTAAGTCCACAAGCTGCATTTGAAAAAGTACAAGGATTAATCGAAGCAATCAAAAGCGTTGGCGGTACTTTTTCCACGATTTGGCATAATAGTTCGCTTTCAACTGTCGATGGCTGGCAAGATTGGAAAGAAATGTATGAGAAAATGGTGAAAATGGCATTGAGTAATCAGGATTGACGAGATTTTTTCTTGAACTGACTTTTAAAACTTTTGAAATCGGCAGTTTTTCCTATTTTTAGCGGTAGAAAAGTAGCAAAATATATGATTTTTAACCTGAGCGAACAAAATTCAATAGCCAACCGCTTCGTGGCGGAGTTGCGCGATGTGCAAATTCAGAAGGATCGAATGCGTTTCCGCCGTAATATGGAGCGCCTTGGAGAGATTATGGCTTACGAAATCAGCAAAAAACTCCAATATACAGAAAAGGCAATAGAAACACCGTTGGGAATTGCCCAAATCAATCTACCCGACCAGAAATTAGTGCTTGCCACGATTCTTCGGGCTGGGTTGCCATTGCACCAGGGACTGCTCAATTATTTTGACTACGCTGATAATGCCTTTGTCTCTGCTTATCGTAAACACCACAAAGACGGCACTTTTGAGATTCATATAGAATACGTTTCTTGCCCAAGTATCGAAGATAGCGTTTTGATTGTCGTTGACCCGATGTTGGCTACTGGCGCTTCTATGTCATTGGCAGTGCAGGCTTTGCAGGAATATGGCGTTCCAAAAGAAATTCATTTCGCTACGGCTATTGCTTCTTCTTATGGATTGGAGCATATTCAGCGTTTATTTCCAGAATCTTCCATTTGGATGGGCGCTCTGGATGAAGAATTGACGGCTAAATCCTATATCGTTCCTGGCTTAGGCGACGCTGGCGACTTGAGCTATGGCTTGAAATTGCAAGAATAGAAATGGTGACTGGGAGATGGGCAAGAAGGCGACGAGGTGATAGGGTCATTGATAGACTTCCGACCTCCCACTTCGTACTTCCGACCTCCCACTTCGATTAGTCTTTTTTCTTAAAATCCCCATTTTTCCAGGCTTGGAAAAACTTGCCCCAGGCAATAGGATTAAAAATATTCATAGGTGGCTGTTGCCCAATATAATAATATTCTCGAGATTGCTGACGAAGATAATAATTAGCGTTTTCACGTCCATCAGAGGCTACGCCCAAGCTGGCGCGTTCGAGGGTCTCTTTAGCTAAGTTTTCTGTAGCGCGACGCTGCAATTCAGGCGTCACATCCATTGCTAAAAACTCTAATTTGAAATGATCGCGGCTCGGCCAAGGGAATACTACTGTTTCCGGCAGGTTGTAAGCATCCTGGGTCATCAATTGCACCAATGAATAACGATCATCCTCCAAATCCATCGGGATTTTATATTCTACCGTTTTATAACCGATTGCCGAAAACACAATCACATCGCCTTTTTCCACTACAATCGAGAAAAATCCTTTAAAATCAGAGTACGTACCGCGCCCTTTATCCTTGACCAAAATATTGGTGAAAGGCACTGGATACAATTGCTCGGTAGAGCCGTCCAAGACCATCCCGGAAAACTGAACAAGATTCTCGTTTTGTTGTGCTTGAGCCCAAGTCACTACAAACAAAAGCAGTATGGTAGAAAAAAAGAGCGATTTGCGCGTCATTTCGATGTCTTTTTGGCGAAAATAAGGTTTTTCGTTTACATTCAATCAACATACTCTTAATTAAGACTTCGAGATGACCATAAAGGTTCGTTGAAGCATATATTTTTAACCTTTTGGCAACAAAAAAATGATTAAACGACTAAATTTTTGTTGTATAAAATTTGTATAAAATTTGTATAATTCTATTTTTGTAGAAAGTAAATCTGATGTATTAAAAACTCGATTTTTCATGGTCATTTCTTAACTCTAATTCTCAATATTATGAAAAACAAGTTATTTTTTATTGTAGCATCTACTTTGGCTCTCGTAGCAATAGCTTGGGCATGCTCCAAAGCTTTACTGGATGAAATAGAATCACCTGACAAGATTATTCCGAATGTTTCGATTGGCAATCCGATGAAGTATAATCAGACTTACTTAGATGGTACTGTTGAAATTCATGCGACTGCATGGGAAACTGTTATTAATTTGAAAAATATTACTTCCAGTTCCGGGGATGATTTATATAATCGGGTATATGTTCTTCAACAAAGATCAAATAATACTAAGTTCATTTCTGACATAAAGAATGAAAAGGCAGAATTATTATTTTTTAAATGGGGATTGATAGTCGCTTTAAAGAAAGGAGGCAATTATTTATTTGTGCTTGGTAATAATGATAATCCAAACCCCGAGGCGCAAGCCTTTTTAGCAAATATTAAAGATACATCTTTCAAGTTAAATAGTAAATATTATGGTTTTGGATTGGCAGTGATGAAAAGAGAAATTGATGATTTAAAAGATTATTTAAAGGATAAAACAACCACTTTCTATAATACTGACAAAGAGCTTGGAGATATGGGAATCAGGCTTAGGAGTGAACCAGAAGAGTGTAGTGATTGCAGTAACTATACGGAATGTCTTAGTGGGGGAAATGGCTCCTCAAGCTGTAGCCATTCTGGAGCTTCTGTTACTTGTGATCATCCGCCCTGTAACGCCTGTTGCGGTCGTAATAGTGGGGGTATTGCCTTTGCTAAATGTTGTAGCCAAGAAACAACCCCAAATTAAAAAAAATATAGTTTAATATTTTGTAAAGAATTATAGTCTTTTAAAGTGTAATGATCTTTAAAAGACTATAACTTTCAATTAATTCCTTACTTATACCTTTTCCCGTGCTTCATCACCAAATCCACATCTTGCAATAAATCAATATATCTTAGCACATCGCCTTTCACCGCAATAATATCGGCGTATTTACCTTCGCTGATGGTGCCCACTTCTTTATCCACGCCCATCATCACGGAAGGCCAGTAAGTCGCGGATTTGATCGCCAATATTGGGTCGTAGCCAAATTCGTTTACCCAAACGTCCAACTCATGCCAGGTGGATTGACTGTGAAATTTCATCGGAATGCCGCTATCCGTGCCGATTAGCAAAACAACGCCAGATTCTTTCAGCTGATTGAACTTACGTTGCAAAGTTGGTTTGCGAATCGGAGTCAATTGAAAATAAGGCAAGCGTCCAGGATATTGAATCGATTGTTTAATATCTTGAATGATCGAATCGGGTAAGCCCAAATGCCAGGAATCATTGTCCAAAGCCTCCGGATTGTCGCGGGTGTACTCGTAATTGTATAAACCTTCCACCGTAGGCGTCCAGAAAAGCGGCCCAAGATTCATCTGCGCAGTACGCTCTTTTATCATTTGCAAAATATCTTCAGGATATTCGGGTGCTGAAGAAAGCCCCGTATGCTCGAAGCAATCCACGCCAGCCTTGAGTCCGCGGCGAATTTCCTCCGGGCGATGCGAATGCCCAACCACCGTTAGCTTATGCTTATGCGCTTCGTCCACCACCGCCATCACTTCCTCCATTGTCATTTGATCCTGATCGATAAGCTTGATGCAATCCACGCCAGCATTGGCGAGCTTGCGCACCTTTGCACGCGCATCTTCCACCCCTTTTACGCCCCAGCGAAACTGCTCGGTGCCGGGATAAGGTTCATGTTGAATAAAAGGGCCGGACATATACATGGTCGGGCCATCGAGCTTGCCACTGTTGATGGCATCGCGTATGGCGATAGATTCTTCGAGCGGGCCGCCGAGGTCGCGCGCGCTAGTCACGCCCGCCATCAATAGTTGCCTGGCAGAAGCCGGCATAATTACTGAACCAAATAAAGGTGGGTATTTTTTATCCCAGTGGCTATAATCCGCGTGGCCATTGATCATCAGGTGTACGTGCATATCCCACAATCCCGGCAATACGCTCATTCCTTCGGTGGAGATGATTTCCGCGCCTTTTGGAATATCAATATTTCCAACCTGACCAATCGCTTTGATGCGTTCGCCTTCGATGATAATGACACTGTTTTTCAAGGGCTTGCCGCCAAAACCGTCAATCATCGTACCGCCGACTAAAGCTTTGATGTTGGATTGTGCGAAAAAAGTAAAACTCCACAGCAGAAGTAGGTTTGTCAATATCGTCCGAAGCATGGTTAAAGGTGTTTATTGATTTGTAAAATAGCAGTTTTGGACAAATTTAATTTTTTGAATGCAAAAATAATTGTTTCAAGGCGCAAAAATATAAATCGTGGAATACCTTTACCATCCTAACTTCGGCTTCGGTAGGATATTTATAATTTATACAAGCATTTGTTCTAAATAAAATATAGATTTTCATTCGGGTAAACTATTAATTTTCAAGCAAATGCGGCTTCGGCTATTAACTATTAAACTGTTCGGCTACTTAATGAAAATTATATTATAATAAACTAAATAAAATTAAGATTTTTATTTGAAGGGCATAAAAATATTATATTCTAAATAGAATAAATGGAATATTTAACGGAACAAGGCGAAAAAGAATTGGCGCAGATACTGGAATTACTCAAAATCGAAAAACAGGAAGACTTTGAGCAATACCGTCAAATGGTGCAAAGCCTGCCGCTGGAGCAACGACGCACCAAAGGCTATACCTGGTATCCGGTGCAAGTGATTGGGAAGGGCTATACCATTGGTGATCGTGCTTTCGTCGTTGTGGAGAAGCCCGGCGGCGTGAAGGACGAAGAAGAGCATCAGTTTCGTTCGGGCAAAATCGTGAGTTTGTTTTCACAACAGCCTGGCATTCATCGCCATGAATATAGCGGAACGATCTATTTTGTGGATAAAAATAAAATGAAAATCATCCTTAATACCAAAGATTTGCCGGATTGGTTGGGTTTGGGGCAAATCGGTGTGAATCTTGAGTTTGACGAGCGCACTTATATGGAAATGGAAAAAGCGATGTCAAAAGTGATGAGTGCTAAAAAAGGACGCTTGGCAGAGCTTCGGGCGATCCTTCTGGGCGAGAAAGTTGCCAGTTTTGAATATCAACAGAATCCAGTCGAAATTCCTTTTTTAAATTCCTCTCAAAACGAAGCGGTAAATGAAATGCTCAGCGCACGGGATGTGGCGTTGGTACACGGCCCGCCAGGTACGGGTAAGACCACGACTTTGGTGCAAGCGGTCAAATTATTGTGTGAAACTGAGCCTACGGTTCTAGTTTGTGCGCCCAGCAATACCGCCGCAGATTTACTTACCGAACGCTTAGCCAATGAGGATTTGCGCGTGGTTCGCATCGGCAATATTTCAAGGGTAGATGAAAGTATTTTGAATCACACCCTTGAAGTGCAATTGACCCAACACCCTGAAAGTAAAAATATTAAGAAAGTAAAAGTACAAGCAGCCGAGGTGCGACGACACGCGCGCAAGAGATCGGGTAGGGGAGATCGGGATGAGCGCAAACGATTATTCCAGGAAGCCAATGAATTATCTGCTTGGGCGAATCAACTCGAAGATCGCTTGATTGATCAAATCCTCGATGGGGCGCAGGTGATTACTTGTACTTTGGTCGGTGCGGCGCACCCGTTGTTGGAGAAAAGGCACTTTCGAACAGTGGTGATTGATGAAGCAGCGCAAGCACTTGAGCCTGCGACTTGGATTCCCATTCTGAAAGCTCATAAAGTCGTACTGACGGGCGATCCATTTCAATTGCCACCCACCGTAAAATCTATCGAAGCCCAGCGCAAAGGCTTTTCGGTCACATTGATTGAAAAATGCTTACAACGCTTGGAAATTAGTATTCTACTCAAGGTTCAGTATCGAATGCACGAAACTATTATGGGTTTTTCAAATCGACAATTTTACAACAACGCCTTGCTTGCCGATGCCAGTGTGCGTGATCATTGCTTGCCGATATTACATAATCAGCCATTGGTTTTTATTGATACCGCCGGTTGCGGTTTTGATGAAAAAATACAGGAGACCTACCAAAGCCGCTACAATCCTGAGGAATTTCAGATTTTATGCGAGCATTTATATCAGTTGGAAGAACAATTGGAGGGGCAGGAAATGCCTTCTATTGCGATTATTTCGCCGTATCGGGAGCAGGTGCAGTATATGCAAAATTGCGTTGCTGAAGATGAAAAAATTTCACACTTACCATTGACGATCAATACCATAGATGGGTTTCAAGGGCAGGAGCGGGATGTGGTGTATATCTCATTGGTGCGATCCAATGCCAAAAGTGAAATTGGTTTTTTGAGTGATTATCGTCGTATGAATGTGGCCATGACGCGGGCGCGGAAGCAGTTGATTGTGGTCGGGGACAGTGCTACGATTGGAAGTAATCCTTTTTATAAAGATTTTTTAGATTATTGCGAAGCAAAAGGTCATTACCAATCAGCCTGGGAGTACATTCGTCAGGTTTGAAAAATGCAAAAAAAAACTCGAACTTCCTAAAGAAATCCGAGCTTTTTTGTATCATATTTGATCTTAAAATATCACTATATCATAACATCATCATATCAAATTAATAAGACCAAAGATCGTGTTCTTTATTAAATAGCTCTTGCTTGATTTTTTCACCTTCAAGCAGAATATCTACACCGGTAAGGTAAGCTTCCAAACGGCGGTCAAACACGTTTGATTCCTTGAAAATATAGCTGGAGAAGAAACGCATTTCCATGAGGTCTTCCCAAGATAATGGGCTGGCGTCATTGCCGACTATATTGTAAACTTGCTCCTTCGCCAAAGTCTGACGCGCATCAGGATAATATACCCAGAACATCAATTGCTCATACAGGAAATTACCATTTGCATCTTTCACGTCAATAATTGGAGCGATACCAAGAATGCGCACTTGCAAGGTAGAAACCTCTTTGTCAAAGAACCACACTTCCTTTACACGGAAACGCTTTACGTTCTCGGCATTGATTTCATTGCGCACCTCCTTGATGATTTCTTTATACGTCTCAGGATCGAACGTGATAATGGTATCTATCGAAGCGCCTTTAGAAGCAACTTCTTCCGGGGTAAGCGGTTGCGTAAATTTATCATCTTCTGCACTGTAAACAGTGATCTCGCCGCTTTTAGCAGCATCCATCAGAATCGTAAAAAACGGGCGTGGCGGGTAAGCAAAAGGCAAGTTCATCTTCTCGCGTACGTCAATCACTCTCCAAATGCGCTTTTCAAAAAGAATATCTGCTTCCCGCACCGGATCGTAAGCAAGTACACGCTTCTGGAAAGTCGTTCTTTCGGGAACGATGTCGTCAACCGGTTTCTTTGATTGATTCAACGGCTCACCGGATTCCGTCATAATGATGTCGCCTGGTCTTTGTGCAGTGGCCGGAATCGACAGACACAGCGCCAATACGACAACGCTTAAGAGTTTCATGATTTCCTTCATTGATAAGATTTTTTAAGACATTATTCCGAATATCCACAGGACTCCTATGGAAAACCCCTTCGGGAGGCTATAGCCATTAGATATTAGACAAATTTTGAAACTGAAGACTTTTCTAATAAATAGTATATGATTTAATGCCTAACCTCTTAAAGCAATAGCGCATAAAGTTAACGGATTAACCCTATACGCTATTACGTGTTAACAGAAATATTTGCAGAATTTATCTGATTTGGAACACGATAGTTCCAATATCGCGACCAGCTTTGTCACCTGGGCATTTCGCCTTGATGTCTCTGAAATAGTAAGTATCGCCTGGCTTCGCTCTTTCCACCAAACGGCGGGAGGCTGCATTATAGCGAGGCCCTACGTTATCATTGTCAACTGCGTCCTCGCGCTTGGCGATATAAACCAATTTATAGCTTTGAACTTCGCAGCGAGCTTCAAAGTCGAAGTTTTCGAGAACGGTCAACAAGCCATCCTGTCCTTTGAATTCACCATTACCCATTCCACCGCCTTTGCTTCTACCAAGCATTGGAATTGGATCAGGGATACGTTTTACGCGGAAAGGCTTGCTATCTTTGATGCCACCGCCACTTACGTTGATACGACAGTTATCAGTTGGTTCAGTAACGGTCACAATGTATTTTCCATTGTTTACTTTTCGAAGGCTACCTCCGCCACCACTAATGCTGACATTCAATTCGTTGCTTGAAATACCTGCAGCAGAAACGCCCAGAGGATTATCCACACCGATGTAAAATACGTTCATCTTTTCAGCAGAAACAGTCACGCTGCGTTCGCCTACTTCGTACTCAAATTCCTTTTCGTAAGATTTTACTTCACCAGTAAGTGGATTCGTCACCTCGATGCGTACTTTGTATTTTTGTGTACCCAGTGAGCTAGCAGTAGTGGAGTAAGCAGCTTTACCATTTTCTACAGGAAGGCTACTGCCACCTACATAGATTTTGGTGCTACCACCCGCAGAAGTGCTGTAAGCACTCAGGAATACATCTGCTTCGTACTTTTCACCTCGAATGATATAACCTTTTCTGGCAGAAATAACCGGCTCGAATGAATCGAACTTGATATCTTCACCGGCTACCTTACCCAACAAGTAATTGAGGATGGTTGAAGTGGAAGCTTTTGCGTCGTTTTGCGTCTTAGTAAGTATTGGGAATACAGCAGCGACCGGCATTTGCAGGAAATTATACTGTACCCAATCTTTTTTACCTGACTTTTTTACAGCCTCTTCATCAATTTTCAGAGGTATTGCATCGGTTATTGCTGGATCATTACCTACAATAGCAAGCAACTTTTTGCGGGTATCCTCGATTTTTTGCATCAACTCGTAGCCCTTTCCTTGCTCTTTTTCGAGCCCTACTAACAGGCGTGTAGTCACGTCCTTGTCCTTTTCCCGTTTAGGCTTATCAGGATCTTTGTCAGATGGACCACCTGCTTTATCAAACAATTCTTTTTTCAGTTCTTCAACGTAGGTTACAAATTCATCAGAAATCTTTTTGACCTCGGCAGCATCCGCCCGAAATTTTTCGTTTTTCTCATTTTTATAGGCATCTGCCTGCTTATTAATATTGGCCAAAATCGTCTGATTGGTGGTTTCAACGATGTTATTACTATTGGTGATACCTTTATTGATGGTAAAAAAGGCATTCATTACCTCGGCAGACACGTTGAGTGCAAGCAATGCAGTCAACACAAGATACATAATGTTAATCATCAACTGCCGCGGCTCCTTTGGAATAGACATAATTTTCTACTTTTAAAGGGTTTATAAAACAAATGACAAGTCAGCAATTATTGTCTGCCAACGCTTGCCATAGCAGAGATGACATTTCCATATACATTATTCAACGCGCTGTACGTATTGTTCAGGTTGTTCAGGTTGCGGTTCAGCGCACCCAACTGATCTTTATATACTTTCGTATCTTCGAGCGAGTCACTCAAATCAGCCATTGCCTCGTTCAATTTAGCATAGAAGTTACTCATGGCTTTGATTTGATCGCTTGTACCAGAGAAGTCCACTTCTTGCAATGCTTTGAGCGAAGACATACTGCGCGACATATTTTGCAATTCTACCAACATACCACCCAACTGACGCTCTACCACCTCACCGTTCAATGCAGGCATTTGCTGCATAGGAGAATTCATTGGGCCGGCAGTTACCGGTGCAATCGGCGCATTATAGTCATCTAATCCTGGATACAATTTGTGCCAGTAATAATCGGGTTCTGGACCGATCAAACCGAGGAAAAGGAAGATAAATGCCTCTATACCCATGCCGATAATCAACATTAAACTTGCTCCTTCCCAGCTTTCGATTTTGAATAAGGCACCTGCTAACACCATAGCTGCACCTACACCGATAAGCAAATTTTTTAAATACTTGAAGCCTTTAGTTTTTACGAAACTCATTTTTGAAATCTTTTAGCGTTTAGAAATCGAGTTTGATGAACGATTGGATTCGAAAATCACCTTTATAATGCAGTTATTGAAAAAAGTTACAAATTGATACAAAAAAACTTCGCTTTTACAAGCCTTTTCAGTGGGCTTAATAAAAATATGGATACTGCAACGTCGGTCGCAATATCCATATTGTATGTCTTTACCGGGAATTTTTAGAAGTCATTGATCGAGCGTCCCAGGAAGGTTAATACACAACGGAAACCGACATAAGACTTGGTTGTGTCTTGATATTCATAGGCACGCGTACCGGTCTGAATGTAGTGCATCACATCCTTCCAGCTACCACCGCGAATTACCTTGCGCTTGAAAGCTTCAGGATCATCGTCTTTAGCGTCGTAGCGAATATCTGGGTTCAAATCGTGTATAAAAGAATAAGCGTTTTCGTTGAAGGCAGTCACCGTCCATTCGGCTACATTACCAGACATATTGAACAAACCGTAGTCGTTCGGGAAGTAAGCATCTGCTTTCACTGTGTATTGACCACCATCTTCAGGATAGTTACCACGACCTGGTTTGAAGTTAGCCAGCAAACAGCCTTTGGCGTTGCGCACATAATAACCGCCCCAAGGATAAGGCGCGAGATCGTGACCACCGCGGGCGGCGTATTCCCATTCAAATTCGGTTGGTAGGCGATAGTCTTCGGTATTGATGCCATCGCCGCGCTCTTGTTGGTAGGTGTTCCAAAGTTTGGTACGCCAATAGCAGAAGGCATTGGCCATGTGCCAATCTACACCAACCACTGGATAATCATCAAATGCCGGATGCCAGAAGTAGTTGCGCGTGAATGGCTCATTATAAGAGTAAGTGAAGTCGCGAATCCACACCAACGTGTCAGGATAAACGTTCACTTTTTTCTTCTTGATATAAGAGGTTCTTGGGCTACCAGAGCCTTCACCCGGTCGCGGGCGCGGGTTGTGTGCAGCCGATTGCCAGTCGTACCACTCGTATTCGTACACCAGCTTTTCTACATTGAGTTCTTGCTTACCAGCGAATTTATCATCGCCCTGGTAAAACAAATCCTGTAGTTCTTCGCTTTCCCAGTCGAGATCGTCCCGCTCGCTCCAGTCGAGGCGTTCTTCATCTTCGCTTTCCGGGTCGAAAAGTTCTAAGTAGCTAAGGGCAAGCGAGTCCCTCACCCAATAGACGAATTCACGGTACTCATTGTTGGTAATTTCGGTATCATCCATGTAAAAACCCTGGATAGAAATGGATTTTGGTCTTTGTACAAACGTATTGCTCACATCCTGGTCACTCGGACCGATATGCAGCGTCCCCGAAGGGATGTAGACCATACCATAAGGGTTGATACCTTTCCAACTGGGGCGTTCTAAAACGCCGGTGAGTTGTCCTGTTTCACCACCTTTACAGGCAGAAAGTGCTAACACTAGGAATGCCAGTGCGAGTTTGAGTAGATTTTTCATATAACACCCAAGTTTTCCTTCAGATTTTAAAGTTCAATCTTTAAAAACGAACGTAAATATAGACGGTTTAATAATATTATCAAAAGTGAAGGCTGAATTTTAATTAAAGCCTTGCTTTGAATTGAAAAACCAACGTTCCAACGCCCTCCAATCACCCTTTAGTATTTCGGTAAGAAAATTTAAGGATTATTATTTGTTAATTATCAGATGATAAATTTATTTCAAGTAACAATCCGCAATTAGCAAAAAACAATTTCTAAAGCGATCTGGGATTGTAAATGATCGGCGGTAATTTCCCTTTACCACTGATCGGTGTGCTAAAACTTAACACAATCTCATGCGAGCCATTGCTCACCGTGCTTAAATCCGATAGCGTCAAATCATAGGCATACGCCAATGTGAATTTTTCGCTTAGTTTAAATCCTGCCAGAATCGCTACCGCGTCGCGGCTATTGGTATTATAACCTCTAAACGATGCCCCTCCGAAGATATTGTCGTTGTAGCGCATGATAACAGAAAAATCTACTTGCGTTTGTGTTAAATCAGAACGCAGGAATGCTGAGGGATGGACAGAAAAACTTCTGCCAAGATCGAAGTGAAACCCAACATTCACATTAAAGTTTCTTTTCAAAGTAAGGCTCAAGTTACCCAATTCGGCTTTGCCTTCATTGATATTGCGCACCGAAACGCCTGCCTCCATTCGTTCATTGGTAAAATAAGCCCCTGCGTGAAACGTAGGTGTAATCGCTGATTCTAAGCCAAGCGGTAGTATAGGATCATTGTGATTGTGGTTGCCCGGCTCGGTGTAATCACCTTGAGGCGTGCGGATTTTTCCGCCATCCAATTGCCGCTGCACAATGCCAAGGCCCGCACCAAAAGACAAAACGCCTGCACTTAATTCTTTTTGATAGCTATAGGCCAATGTGCCGGAAGTCCAGCGCTCCGCCCCAAGCTCATCGTTTTCAATATTGATGCCAACGCCCCCCCCAAGCAAGTAAAAAGGCGTATGGGCACTCAGGTTTTGAGTTGTAGGGCTACCTTCCAGTCCCGTCCACTGTTTGCGATACACGCCTACAATGTTGAGCGAACTTTCAATGCCCGCGTATGCAGGATTCCAGCCTAATGGGTTCAACATATACAGGCTGTATTGGGCAGGTTGCTGCGCCGCTGCCAAGGTGCTTATCAAAGTTGCAATCAGAAGGGTACAGAAAAATTTCATGCACAAACAGTTTTTATAGTTGCCTTGTTTCACTGTTCTGAGGTTTCTTTGTAACCATGAAGCCATGAGTCAAGGAAGCAATCTCTAAATATCCAAAATCTTTTTCGCATCTGCTATATTTTGAACGGGTAATTGACAAGCGTAGTCTTTACAAATATAGATGTTTGTCACGCCGTTTGCATTTCTACCCGCCAAAAGCGGAAAACGATCATCTGCCACCGAACTAGCCATCAATACTTTGTTAGGGAGATAAAACTTATTCAAATCGGCAGCCAAGGCCTGTGCCTCCGCTCCAATCACCGCGATTTCGTGTACAGGATGCACCAACCAAATCAACCCATTTGCCCAACGAGCAAAAGAAGAAGGGTAACGTTCTATCGCATCGCGCATGGCTTTGAGCATTTCGACCGCTAGGTTTTTATAATCCGATTTTCCAAGTAAAATGTTCAATTTCAATAGGTTGTGAATCATTGTAGAATTGCCGGAAGGGGTAGCATTGTCATACAATTCCTTGCGCCTCAAGGGAATATCTTGTTGAATGCCAGAAGTGAAGAAAAAAAGTTTACTTTGAGCATCATAGAAATGAGTAATAACCAACGCTGTCAATTCTTCGGCTTTTTCTAAAAGGTTCGTGTCAAAATTTATTTGATAAACATGAATAATGGCCGCAATTAGATTGGCGTAATCATCCAAAAAAGCATCATATTGCGCTTGGCCTTCTTTATAAGTATGGTAGAAACTTCCATCCGATTGGCGAAACTTTTCTAACAAAAAATGAAGATTCCGCTCAGCAGCTTCGCGGTAAACAGTTTTGCCCAAAGCCGCATAAGCCTTGGCATAAGCCACGCACATCAAACCATTCCAATCCAACAGGATTTTATCATCCAAGCCTGGCCAAATGCGTTTTTGCCTTTCAGCAAATAATTTTTCACGAGCCCCTTTGAGTTTGGCTTTTAAATCTTTTATTTCTATGGAAAATGTTTCTGCGAATTCCTCATAGGATTGGGCGCGCCAAAGGATATTTTTTTCTTCCCAATTGCCATCTTCTGTTATATCATAAAATTCACAAAATAATATAGCCTCATCACCAAGAATTGCTTCTACTTCCGATTTGTTCCAAACGTAGTATTTGCCTTCCTCTCCTTCGCTATCCGCGTCAAGCGCCGAGTAAAAACCACCCTCCGAACTGGTCATTTCCCTTTGAATAAAAGCAAGCGTTTCTTCGATGGTTTCTTGGTACACATCTTTGCCGGTCAAGCGATAAGCATCGCTTAAAGCACTGACCAATAAAGCATTATCATATAACATTTTTTCAAAATGCGGCACCAACCAGGCGCGATCGGTTGCGTAACGTGCAAAACCACCGCCAATTTGATCGTAAATGCCGCCTTGAATCATACGATCCAGCGAAAACAAAACATGATGCAAAGCCTCTTCTTCTTTAGTAAAATGATAATATTGTAATAAATATTCCAAAGCCATACTACCAGGGAACTTGGGCGCATTGCCAAAACCACCATTTTCCCGATCAAAGCGATTTTGCAATTGATAATAAATATTTTGTAATAAAACCGGTGTAAATAAAGTGGAGTCTTTTTGTAAAGAAACTTGATCTGAGAGAAAAACCGAATCCGAACTTTTAATAATTTCCATCAAGCGATCGGCTTGTTCTACTACGACTTCCCTGCGATTATAATAATTTTGATAAATATTTTGCAGTACTTGCATCCAGGAAGGGCGATTGTAGGCAGGTTGCGGCGGATAATAAGTACCCGCAAAAAACGGACGCCCGTCTGGCAACAGAAAGCAATTCAAAGGCCAGCCGCCCGACCCCGAAATCACTTGGCAAGCCTCCATATAAATCGAATCCACATCTGGGCGCTCTTCCCTGTCCACTTTGATGCTCACAAAATGTTCGTTCATAAAGGCTGCAATATCCTCATTTTCAAAAGATTCGTGCTCCATGACGTGACACCAGTGGCAAGTAGAATAACCAATACTTACAATGATAGGTTTATCTTCGCGGCGAGCTTTTTCAAATGCCTCCGGCTTCCAGGCGTACCAATCCACTGGGTTTTGGGCGTGTTGCAAGAGGTAAGGGCTGCTTTCGTATTGTAGGCGGTTCATTCCTTTTTTTAGGGAAACTCTTTTGACGTTGATTTAGTTTACGCTTTAGCTGCCAAAGGTACTTTAATTGTAAATGTGCTGCCTACGCCCAGTTCACTGTCCACCAAAATTTTACCGCCCATTGCATCTATGTATCGTTTGCTGAGGTACAATCCACTGCCGGTGCTGGGTTCGCCGAAAGTCGGTTTTGCAGACAGTTGTTGATATTTATGGAATAGTTTTCCTTGCTCTTCTGATGATATACCTGGTCCTTCATCTTGCACTGCAATCAAACAAAATCCATCCAATGTGCTTACTTCTATTTTTACTTTTTTCCCAGGTTCTGAAAATTTTATAGCATTGCCTAAGATATTTCCAAAGGCTTTTGATAAGAAAAATGGGTCTGCCATTACTTTTAAACCCCACTCAGTACTATTTTCTTCTACTATTACATTTTTTTTCTTTGCCCATTGTATATAAGGAATGCCTGCTTCTTTTATTATGGTATCTATATTAATTGGTTCAATTTCAATCGAAAAATCGTGCTCGCCAAATTTTTGCAGATCCGAAATTCGCGTACTAAGGTATCCAATCTGCCTTGCAGCTAACTCGATTGATTGCAAATCGAGTTCTATCTTATTATTTTGATTTTCATGCATAAGAGCAGCGACTGTAAATTGAATAACCGATAAGGGCGTTTGAATATCATGTGTAATAAGTGTAATGAGTTGAGATTTTTCTTCCAGCAACGCATTTACCTTTTCATTTTGTTGAAGGATGACCTTATTCTTTTTTTGCAACCGATAAGTTGAAAAACCAATCACCGCAATTCCCATGATTAAAAATAGGGATGCTATTAAAATATAACGTTCTCGGATTTTGATGCTTTGGTTTTTTTGTTGAAGCACTTCATTTTCCAATGCTGTTTCTTTGGTTTGGTAGGCAATATTTAGTTCATTTATTTGTCTTGATTTTTCTGCCGTATTCAATTTTTTATCTAATTCATAATGCTCCATTAAGTAATAATAGGCACTGTCTAATTGGCGTTCCTGAAAGTATGCATCCGACAAATAACGGTAAGCAATGGCACGATAGTTATCAAAACTTTCGGATTGAGCCAGGGAGAGGGCTTCGTGAGTGGTATTGATTACTTCCTTATAAAGATTTAATTTAATTTTTGCTTCTACAATATCTATAATACTCCCGATCGTATTAGCAATATCAGATTCCTGCTTTGCAATATCCAATGCCAATTGATAATGAGAAATTGCCCTTTCAAAAAAGCCTTGTTTTAAATAAATATCACCTATTACACTAAGTACCCTTCCTTCTTGCATGGGTATAGGAATCTGTCTATAAATTTTTAGTGATTTGCCTAAATAAAAAATGGCGGAATCGAGCGTAGATGTAACTTCGTACATCAAACCAAGGCTATGGTAATTGTCCGCTAATATATTAGGTTCATTTAATTTTTCTAATATGTATCGCGCTTGATGTGCATAAGGCACTGCACTCTTTATATCATTTTGCGACCAAAAAACACCGGCTACATTAATAAATGCTTGTGCTTGAAGTTTTTTCCAGGCATTCTCTTTATGTGATTTTGCCAATTCCAGTGCTTTCAGAAAGTATTGCAATGCTTGATTCTCTGCCTGTTTTCGGATATAACCAACCCCAATTACATTATAGGATTTGAACAACAACTCATCGTTGCGCAGTCGTTCGGCGAGTTGTATGGCTGCTTCACCAAAAAAGATGGAAGAATCAGGAGAAATGACAGCATAATCGCGAGAAAGCCCGTGCAAAAACGTCCAACGTAAAGAATCTGGTTCTTTATTTTGTTCCAGGAGTGCTTTTAAACTGTCAATTTTGCCTTCTGTGTAAGCGAAGGATTGACTTGTACAGACTAAGAACACACCACCCAATAATGTAGCATGTATTATTGCTCTCATTATTTTTGTGTTTATACAAAATAATGTTTGGGCGATTAATTATTTTATGAAATGTAAGTTACTATATTTTACTGTTAAATGCAACTAATTTTTATTGATAGAAAATTCATTTATTCTTCTAATTAATTGCAGTTTGCTACGTACCTGCATTTTCTTGTACAAACTTTTGAGGTAATGGCGTACGGTATCAAGTGCAATGGTGTGTTCCTGCGCGATTTCTTTGTAGGTTTTTTCTAAAAATAAACCCTCCGCTACCTGCATTTCTCGGTACGTTAAAGACCACTTTTTTTGTAATTCTTCTTTGGGAAATAGTTGCGTAACATGTTCCTGCTTTTGGCTTTGAAAGAACTCCAGCAAGTTAGTTGCAGCATGGGGATCAATAAAAGCACCACCTTCGTATGTAGCAATGATGGTATTCACCAGCTGATCGGGCGGAGAGTTTTTTAGATAATAACTATTGGCACCTTCTTCTAAAGCTTTTATCAGGTATTTTTTTTCATGATGCCCTGTCATAATAATTATTTTAGCAGATGGCAGAAGTGCTTTGATTTTGCGAATATGCTCAAGACTATTGACCTCACCCAAAGAAATATCAAGCAAAATAATATCAGCAGCGAATTCATCATTCAATGATGCTACAAATGCTTCGATTGAAGAGGACTTCAAAACACATTGGAATTCCGACTGATATTCTACAAAGCGCTCAATAGATGCCATCAATGTGGCATCATCATCGATGCAGGCTATTTTTATCATCTTAGAGCTAATAATTTGTGTTTATTTGTTTTGCAAAAAAGGCTAATCTTTTTTGAAAGAATTATTTAGCAATTTAAGGTTTTTATCGCATAAATCCAATCTCAGGCGCATTTTATATTATTGAAAATTAATAATCACTTTTTGTAGATAAAATGCATTTGAAAAAATTCCATTTTTCTTCATTTACTTGCCTTACGCCTCAAAGGTATTGATTTTAAAGGTCTTATAAATATTTTTTTTAAAGTGTAATTCTTTTCTTAATCTTACTTAGACTGAATTTAAAATTGCTTTTATCACTCTTTCTACATTTTTCACATAGGTATGCGATTGCATAGTGATAATCGATTGTATTATATTTGTGTCGAAACTACACTTAAGGTTTTAAGGCCATCACATATTGCACGTCCCATCTTCCGATTTAATTAGAATTTTTTTTTCAGTATCATACATTAAGCATTATTGAGTGAGACTTTGAGCAGCGATTTTTCTACATGCTTGCTGAAACGGGCGACAAATAAACACAAATTTACATTACACAGCAACACAGGTCCACACAGCCCCTTCAGCAAAGGTGGATTCATAAGTAGTCCACCTTTTTTTACTATATTTGGCATTAATTTTTGTTCCTGGAATATTATAGTTCAACAACGCTTGTCGGCAAATATATTGCCAATTTGTAATAGGAAGTGAAAAATAAGTCTCTGTTGCAGAGACCCTTAGGTATTATTATTGTTGTGCATAGTCAAACTCAAACAAATTTATGCAAGAACTTAAAGAGTTGGTCTTGTTTATTGACAAGTATTTAGGAAAAAAGGCAGACATATTAAACACCAAGCCACTCGCCAAACTCGGTCAATTGTATGAGGGCATCCTCAATGGGAATTGGAACAGCGATGAAGAAGCCGCAGAGCGCCTTTATCCTGATGAAGGGCTCAGTTCCTCCGCCTACCGCAAATTAAAAATGACCTTAAAACAAAGGCTCATTGACCAATTGTTTACCATTGATTTAAAGCAGGCGGATTCTACCGATCGGCAAAAAGCTTATTATGTATGTTATAAAGATTGGGCTGCTGCCAAATTACTCCTTGCCAAAAATGCGCGACTGGCCGGCATCGAATTATGCCAAAAAGTATTAAAAGAAGCAATAAAGTACGAATTTTCTGACCTCTGCCGCGATGCAACTGCGACCCTTCGGATTCATTATGGCACCATGGAAGGCGACGCGCGCAAATTTCAACAATATAATGAATTGTATAAAAATTATAGCTACTTGTGCCAACAGGAAGAATTGGCCGAAGAATATTATACAGAATTGACAATCAATTATGTCAATACCAGGTCTCTTCAAGCAGAAACCTACGAAAAAGCCAAGCATTACTATCAGCAATTAGAAAATAATCTAAAAGAATTTGATAGCTATCGCTTGCATTTGTATAGCAGGCTTATTCAAATGACCATTTACAGCAGCGTAAATGATTATGAAAATACGCTCAAAGTTTGCCAGGAGGCGATAGCGTTTTTTGAAAAAAAAGAATACACGGCCAATGCGCCGTTACAGATTTTTTACTATCAGATATTGGTGGATCTTATTACTCTAAAAGAATTTGAAAAAGGCATCCATATAGCCCAAAAATTAGAAGCCTATATCGAAGTAGGCACGTTTAATTGGTTCAAGTATCAAGAATTGTTCTTTTTGTTATCTGCTCATACCCAACGATTTGAGCAGGCTTTTAACGTATTTCAAAGGGTCTTTTCCAATAAAAAATTCCAACTTTTGCCAGGGCACGTCGCCGAAACCTGGAAAATATTTGAAGCCTATCTCTATTATTTAGTGAAAACCCAAGCGATCAAAGAGGTTGATGAACATTCGATGAAATTCAAGCTCGGTAAGTTCCTGAATGAGATTCCGCTCTTTTCAAAAGATAAAAGCGGTATGAATATTGCCATTCTTACCATCCAGATTTTGTTTTCCTTGCTGGAAAAAGAACATGGCACCGCCGCCGAACAAATTGAAGGAATCAAAAAATACTGTTCACGGCACTTGGCCAAGGGGCATACGCGGCGCAGCTACTACTTTATTAAAATGTTATTGCAAATTCCTCAAAACTATTTCAATCAGCAGGCAGTACTTAGGAAATCGGAGCCAATTTTGGAGAAACTTCGGGCTATACCACTGGAGCTCTCCAATCAATCCTTGGAAGTAGAGGTCATTCCCTACGAAATCCTATGGGATTTGGCGCTTCATACACTCGATAATCGTATCCGGGAAGGATATACGGCATAAAAATTGTAAGTTCCCTCTTATATTTTTTCTAAGGGATGCTTTTGCCAGGTAACAAAATCGGCGAAAGTGTCCCTTTTTCTTTTGTCCGATCCGACAAGCCTTCCAATAGCGTCCAAAGTACGCCAAATTATCATATTAGCTCCTTTTTAAGTCGAAATAAATTATAATATTATTTAATATATAATACCCCTATCTTTAAAAACGCCGGATTTATTATGTTTTTTAAAAATTCTTAAGCCAAAACCCTTGAATTTACTGAGGGATAAGCTACACGGGGTATTTTTAATAAAAATATAAAACGCTTATTATCAGTATTAAATATATTAAATTCAGAAAAGGATAAAGAAAAACAAAGGTAACGAAGCTCCGTTGATTGTCCTTTCCTACCCTCTCATACATAGGTACATTTGTAATATCAAATAAACACAAAAACATTACACTATGGAATGCAAATTTACATCAAACAAAAAGGGGCACGATATCATAGTCATTGATACGATATCTATTTAAAACACTAGTAATCCTATGAACAGAACCGTCGAAGCTACGCACGTAAGCGATTATGAGATTCACGAATATGTTAGAAAAACTGCGACAGTTGAAGTTCTTTTTGGATTAAGTAGCAAGAATTGTGCCGGAATGGGGATATGTAGGATAGACAAATTGGATTTTTTGGACATACAGATGAATACAGGCCACAAGTGTCGAAGCGTCATCGCCAGAATGATCCTCACCAAGCAGCAATCTGTCCGCTTGCACATTCCGGCAACAAAAATTTGCCAAAAAAGGATGAACGGACTTTTTATGGGCGACGAACTGATGGTGAGAGAAACCTTTCGGATCCCATCGGATTTAGCATATGATTGGGGACTAAAGGGGCATTATGTGCCGGCAGGGCATTATCCTTTAGTACGTACCGAATCATGGGTCATCATAGCTTTTTCATGTTTTAGTTAAGCATAAAATCATGTTGGCGGTTATTACAACCGCCCTTTTGCAAAAGCAAATTTGCACTTTTCTCGCAGAAGAACACACTTGAACAATTTACATCCATTACATACCTGATGTAATATCATACTATGAAGAAATAGAAAGACTTGGGTCAGCCTATGGATCAAGGCTTTTGTTTCAGGTTCCCATAAGTAAAGCTTCTCAAAAACCGACCTTCTCAAAATTAACCTAAACACTAAACACAAAAATCATTACAGCATGATTTGGTGATTAGGAAGAACCCTGTCGCTGCGTGCGGCAGGGCTATTTTGCTATTGCTTTTACTAAACAAATCATAACACTAAACTCATTCTCATGAAGCATTTTTACGACTTGTTCCGTTATCCGCCTTTGGGAAAAATCAATGCATTTTCCTTAAAGGCGTTTTTTATTTGGCTCTTTTTTGTAGGGCTGACGCTTATGCCTGACGTAGTTCGGGCACAATGTACTTTGGACGTTACCACGAGTGTTGGAGAGTGCATCTTCAATGAAGTGACCAATCAATCAGAAGTATTGGTGGCTGTATCGGCGGAGTGGAGTAACGAGCCTGTAGGGGCGCTTATAGAAGTTACTTTCCAGGGGGTTACTAAAACAATTGACCCTGCCACTGCCGGCTGCCCTGGTTACGTGCAGTTCATCGTACCGCTTGTAGCGCCTATGCCAACTATAGAAGGCATTATGGCGCAGTTTACAAGTGGTAGCTGCCCTGTATTTTCAGAAAATGTAAACTTACCTGCGGCTTGCCCTGCGGTTATTTGTAGTGGAACTACCTCTATTGGAGGGCGTACTTTCAATGACTTTGACGCGGATGGTGTACGCGATGCCTCCGAATTCGGTCTCAGCGGTGTCACGGTGAAAGTATTTGATTGTGACAATAATGAGATTTGCTCTACGGTCTCAGGGCAAAATGGTAGATGGGTTTGCACAGGACTTCCAGCAGGAGCAGAAGTGAGGGTGGAGTTTTCTGACTTTCCCAATGGTTTCTTCTCTGGAGGTATCGGCGCGGATAATGCAGGTGGTACAGTGCAATTCACTACAATTGGCAATTGTGACGTAGATTTTGGTTTACTTGATCCTGCTACTTTCTGCGAAGATGATCCATTTGTAATTACACCTTGTTATGTGCGCGGCGATCCCGAAGCCGGTGGATCTTCTGGGCAAGCAGATGTACTGGTAGCAATGTCGTATAAAACTCCTTCTAATATTTATTTAGCACGAGGCTATGAAATCGGTTCTACTTGGGGCGTAGCCTACCAAAAAGAAACAAAGTCTTTATTCGCTTCAGCTGTATTGAAAAGGCATATTGGTTTGGCATCAGATGGTTTGGGCGCTATTTACCAAGTAGATGTTTCCCAATTGCCTGCTGCATCTCCTACCGGGAATGCTTCTTTATATGTTAATCTTGACGATTATTCTATTAATACAGGTGATGAAGCGATGCTTAATCGCAATCATGTAACCCTTGGTTTGACCGGGGATGTAGGAGATCCGAGCTATGACCCTGAAGCCTTTGACCGTGTCGGAAAATGGGGACTTGGTGATATTGATCTTTCTGATGATGGTACCATGCTTTATGCAGTAAATTTATACAATCGTTCCCTCGTAATTATGGAAATTGGAAATCCAGTTCAAGCAGTACCAGCATCTATTATAGAAATCCCCATACCCGATCCAGGTTGCAGCAATGCAGATGACTGGCGCCCTTGGGGTTTGAAATATAAAAATGGTAAATTATATGTTGGTGGTGTTTGCTCTGCTCAAACGAGCCAGAATACATCCGATTTGAGCGCTACTATCTATGAATTTGACCCAATTTTGATGATCTTCTCGGAAATACTAAGCTTTCCATTAGATTATCCTAAAGGAAACGTACTCAACGGTTTGAGCCATTGTGATACTTGGAATCCTTGGACGGATGATTTTGGTGATCTCCCAGCTGGCGGTATCGAGTTGTGCTATCCACAACCGATTCTTAGCGACATCGAATTTGATGTATATGGCAATATGACCATTGCTTTCATCGACAGAGCTGGGCATCAGGAAGGTTGGTATGATTATGGCACGAACTCAGCAAGTACAGCTACTTGGAAAGGTAATGCTGGTGGTGATGTATTGAGAGTTTATAATAATAATGGCACTTGGTTGATCGAGCAAAATGCAAGAGCAGGGTTTGAAACCACTGCTGGTGCGAACAATGGCGAGGGCCCTTGCAATGGTGAATTTTACTTCGAAGATGCTTTTGGCAGTTTTCACGAAGAAACAGTACACGGTGGTTTAGCGATTCACCCAAGTAATAACGAATTATTATTAAACGTAATGGATCCCGCGGGCGCCTTCTCAGGCGGTCTTGCTTGGTACAATAACTCAACTGGCGCTGCCAACAGACAGTATCAGGTCTATTTTTCTGGTGATAATGGTAATACAGGCTTATTTGGTAAAGCTGCAGGTCTGGGCGACTTGGAATTACTTTGCGGCGAACCCACCATTCAAGTAGGTAACTACGTTTGGAAAGACGAAAATGCCAATGGTATTCAAGATGCTTGCGAATTACCGCTTCCAGGTATTAAAGTTTCTCTATATGAGAAAGATGGAACTTTTGTAAGTACCACTACCACTGGCACAGATGGTAATTATAAATTTGATAATCTTGATCCGGATACCCAATACATTATTGCTTTTGGTACAGAGGGGCAAACGACAAATGGCGTCATCATTATTGGGGAGGATGTATATATTCCAACGAGCGCCAATGTAAATGGTAATGTGCAAGATAAAATTGACTCTGACATCGCAACTGGAGATAATACGCTTCCAGTTGTAGTTCAAGGATTACAGGTTATTTGCTTTACCACTGGCGTGCGTGGTGATAATAACCATTGCTATGATGCTGGTTTTCAGGACGGTGGGTTTGATTATGGCGATTTACCTTCTTCTTTCAATAATACCCTTGCTGCTGATAACGGTGCGAGCCACTTCCTGAAAGAAGGTTTGTACCTCGGTAGCTGCGTTGATTTTGAAATAGATGGTGTGGAAGATGCGAAAGCTGGTGTGGAAGGCAGCGGCGATGACAACACTACTGGTATTTTCTCTGAAGGAACCTGTCAAGGTGATGACGATGAAGATGGTATTCGCTTGCTGAGTCCTATGATTCCGGGCAGTATCGCGTGCATTGAAGTAACTGCTACTTCACAAAACGGTACCGCGATATTGAATGCTTGGATGGATTTCAATGGCGACGGCGACTTTGATACGGATGAGCAAATTACTTGGCTCACGCGTGATGGCAATGCTATCAATAGCGTGGAAGGAACAATTCCGAATGGAACTGGTGCTTATGTTTTATGCTTTGAAGTGCCTACTACTGCTACTTTTGAAGGTGGTGAAACCCATGCACGCTTCCGCTTGAGCATGAACGGCGACTTGGAACCCAATGGTAGCGCTGATTCTGGTGAAGTAGAAGACTACTGGTTTCCATTGGGTAAAGCTGGTAACTTGGTTTGGGAAGATTATGATTTTGATGGTATGCAGGATGCCAACGAACCTGGTTTGAATGGTGTAACCGTTGCGCTTACTTGGTTGGGTGCAGATGGTGCTATCGGAGGTACTGGTTTGAATGCAGATATAACTTATCCTACCGTAACAACTGGAGGCGGTAATTTCCAGCAGGGTGAATACTACTTCTGCGGTTTGATTGATGGTAGTTACAAAATTGTAGCTACTACGCCTGCCAATATGACGCCAACCAAAGCAAATCAAGGAAGTCAAACAGATGGCGGTATTACGGATAACGATGGTCCTGTGATGGATATGATTTTGATGATGGTAATGGAAACCTTCAGTTTCGATCTTGATGATGTTCCAACGGATGAAAATGGCAATGGCGATTCCGGTGAGGATGGTGTGAATACGTTCCCGGATGCACAAGTGGATGAAACCCATGACTTTAGCTTTGCTCGCCTCGACTATGGCGATTTACCAGAAGATCCACAAGATGAGGATTTTAATACTTTGATGACGAACAGCGGGCCTGTTCATGTCATTATTCCAGGCTTATCCCTGAATACGACCGTTGATTCTGAACAAGACGGCAACCCAAGCACATTGGCAGATGGTGATGGCGCTGATGAAGATGGTATTGAATTTATTACGCCATTAATAGCTGGCTATCAAGCTTGTATCGAAATAGACGCAATCAACACCACTGGTGAAGATGCAGTGATAGAAGGTTGGATTGACTGGAACGGCAATGGACAGTTGGAAGCTGGCGAAGAACTCACAGGTCAAGATTTTGGTCTTGGTGGTGTGATCATCAGTGGCAGCGTGACCGATCAGGTTTATTGTTTCAACGTTCCAACAAATGACGTGAACTACAATGATGGTATGGTTTTCGCGCGTTTCCGACTCAGCCCGCTGGGCAGCAATACAGGCAGCAACCCAGGATTGAACAGTCCAAATGGCTTTGGCGACAAATTCTTGAGCGGAACGTTTGTACCACAAGGTGAAGTAGAAGATTATAAAGAAAATGTAGCCAAAGTGGGTAACCTTGCTTGGTTGGATGCTGATTTTGATGGCATTCAGGATGACAATGAAGAAGGTATCAACAATGTAAAAGTGTACCTGATTTTCTTGGGCGAAAACATGAATTTGGAAACCACTTTTGATGCGAACAACCTTCCAACAGCAAGCGGTGATGACTATGTTTATGAAACGACTTCTGCTACTATTCAAGGGCAGGATGGGCTTTATTACTTCTGTGGTTTGTTAGAAAATTCCAAGTATAAACTGGTTGTTATTTCACCTGAAAGCTTGACGCCGACTAAACCGAATCAAGGCGGCGACAATGAAGTGGACAGCGACTTTGCCGATGGCTTGGATGGCGATACCGAAGTAGGTAACGTACTCAGTGGCATGACGATGATCGAATTTCAAATTGGCAATGCAGATAATCAACCGACTAGTGAAAATGGTTTGGGTGATGATCATGGCACTGCGCCAACTACAGTTCTAACTTTCCCAGATGCTTTTGCCAATCAGACATTTGATGTTGGTTTTGTGCCAATGGATTATGGGGACCTTCCGAACAGTTTTGGCATCACCGTTTTGAATGATGACGATCCTGCCAAACATATTATCAAGCCTGCATTTTTCTTAGGTTCTTGTGTAGATGCAGAGCGCAATGGAAATCCTGATGCAGAAGCTGGTCGCCAAAGCGGCGGCGATGATAATACTGGTAGCGCTTATTCTATGCCGGGCGGTAATACTGCTTGTACCGATGATGAAAATGGCATTCGTTTAATCACGCCAATGATTCCGAATAATGTGGCTTGCCTGGAAGTAACCGCAACCACACCAGCAGGTGCATTGCTCTACGGGTGGATTGACTTCAACGGCGATGGAAATTTTGATTTACCCGCAGAGCAGGTAGTTTTCACAAAAGTAAATGGCGCCAATATTACACCGACAACAGAAGCTGCCGTTCCCTCTGGCTCTTCTACTCAATTATACTGCTTTGTAGTGCCTATAAATGCGGACTTTGGAGGTGTCGGCGTATTGCAAACCCACATGCGCTTCCGTTTGACTACTCAAAGTGGCATGAGCTATGATGGTTGTGCGCCGGATGGGGAAGTGGAAGATTATTATCAGCCAGTGGCTAAAATTGGTGATTACACTTGGGTTGATTTGCAAGATAATGGCTTACAAGGAGATGCGAAGGATGAAATCCTTTCTGGAGTGACCGTAAATATTAAAACTACGGACTTGCTGGGTAATCCTTATATCGCAACCCTTCAGACCGATTTGAATGGTATGTATATGTTTACTGGTTTGTTGCCGACATTGGAATATTGCTTAGAATTTGATGTACGTACCGCCGATCATGAATGTGCGTATGTATTGATTCCAACTTTATCGAATGTAGGTGCAGGAGCTAATGAGGCAACCGATTCTGATGTGCTGCATGAAGATGTCAAGTATATTTACAGCGCTGGTTGTTATCGATTGGAAGAACGCGAATACAATCCAAATGTTGATGCAGGCTTCTTACCAGAGCCAACAATAATAGCTTTTGATGAAACACTTACCTTACTAAGTTGCATAGAAGGCGAAGTGGAAGCGTTGTACAGCTTTAATATTTTGGGATGTGATCTGGAAGGTTTCAACCCGGATTTAGTATTCTTTGATTTCAATAATGCATTTGCTGCTAAAGGCATTACCTACGTGCGTACGCGCTACGAAGATACAGGTGAAAAAGGACTTTTCTTTGAGTACAAGCTCAGCGGCATTACACCGGAAGATGTAATGAATTACGAAGTACTGATTGGTTATGATAACGATGAAGATGGTACGATCACAGATCGAGAGCCAAATGTGGAAATTGATTACCAAATTATTAGTAACCAATCTACTACGAATTATGAAAATTTGAGTTGCCGTGGCGAAGTAAATGTAACCCTGAATGAACAGTGTTCGATTCAATTGAGTCCGAATATGTTAATTAATGGTGCCTTGGTGTGCGATGATGACTTCGAAGTACACGTGGTGTATGTAGAAGGCAACCGTTCTTACATCAACGAAGATGGTCACATTTCTGATCCATTCATTTACCACCAAAATGGCGGTACATACGAAAAGAACTTAGACAAGGCTTGTATCCAGTATATCTATCGTGTATACCACGAAGGAGACTTAGTATGCTGGGGCTATGTGAACGCAGAAGACAAGAGCGCTCCGATCTTTGAATACTGCCCAAGTGATAAGTTTTATGGACAGCGTTCATCGGTGGTATATGAGATCGTTGGAGAATTAGGAGACAACGACAATGATGGGG
>JANRME010000380.1:0-3003 GCA_033761835.1 Saprospiraceae bacterium | reverse complement strand
TTGATACAGATAAAATAAATATAATATTGAACACCAACCGATGTTAATAAATAAAACTATCAAGTTTGAATCACTTGGTTTAATTAATAAGCTAAAGCTTTATAATATTCTTGATACACCAGCCCATTATTTGAGTCAAGTGTGCCCTCCGCGTTCTTAAAATTGACCGGCAAAGTATATTGTCTCTGATATTTCGAGAATTCCCAACGGGAGCGATAGACCACAAAATGAAGATGCGGGCCAATGGAAGGCCCCGTATCGCCGCTTAAAGCAATCACCTGCCCCTGTTTGACGCGATCACCAATATTCACCAACACGCCATCTTTCGTCAAGTGATAATATTCCGCTACCGTACCATCATCATGCATTATATACACATAATTAGCTTGCCCCATTGTTCTATTCCCATCAGTCCACCGTTCTTCGATATGAAGCACCTCGCCTGCTCGCGCCGCCACGATATTACTGCCAATTGGCATATCAAAATCATAAGCGAACCAATTATGATGCCCCCAACTTGGATTGGATGGGCAAGCCCCTTGACTCAGCACACGACTTTTGCCAACCTCAAAGGGCAGCACATAAGGCGAATCCTTGGGCGAACCAATGGGCGTATCGCAAATTATTTCCCCCAACTTTATATTTATATTAAATTCTTGTGTAACAGTCGTGGCCCCATCGCTGGCTTTTATAATAACTTTTTCATTTTTATTTACATTTGCCCAATCAGGAATCCCGCTTAACAATTGCTGATCCTGCGCATAATTCATCCAAGAAGGATGACTGACCTCATAAGTAATAACTGCGCCGCTTAAGCTGGAACTTGCTTTGAATTGATATTGATAGCTGCGATTGTGATCGCCTGATAAAACGGGCGTTGTAATAAATTTTATAGAATCCGTATCCATGCCGGTTTCATCTACCTGGCAATATAATGCCGCTAAAGTCAATAAGATAAATAGTTTATTGCTGAATTTCATACCGCAAAATTTATTTATTAAAACTGATGCAACAAAAGTGAAGAAGGAATGTGGAATGGATTTGTCTAGAATTGCTTTTCTACTCCTTTCATGTGCGGCCTCAGTAAAATCAGCCGCCTTGCATCTTTTGCTCGAGGGTAATTACAATAAATTCTGCGGGACGAATTATTGCTACCATCACGTTTATACGCAAAATGCCATTCATAATATCTACAGATGTCATAGTAGTACCCAATCCTATGTTTACAGCAAAAGCATTTTCGGGCTTAGCGCCTGCCAAAGCGCCCATTTTCCACACACCGATCAGAAAATTAGTGATTAATGACCGAATATTAGTCCAAGTATTGGCATCATTGGGTTCGAATACATACGCTTCGATTGCGGATTTGACCGATTGCTCAATAAAAATAGCTGTGCGACGCACGTTTACGTAAAGCCATTCCTGACTATTGCCATCCAATGTGCGCGCGCCCCAAATCAGTACACCCTTGCCAGGAAATGAACGAATCGCATTGACAGATTTTCCATCGATGGATACATTAAGGAATTCTTGTTCTGTATTATTCAGATTAACAAAAGGTTCTACAACGGATATGATGCTTGTATTAGCAGGCGATTGAAATACCCCTACATTATTGTCCACCATGCAGTACACGCCAGCCACGCCACCGCTGGGTGGCAGCAAATTCATCTTTCTTTGAATGGTTTTTATAATCGATTTATAAAGAGCGCTTACGGCGTATAAATTTTGATGAATAGCAAGCACCTCTTTATCATCGGTGGTCGTACCAATTTTTTTGATTGCTGCTCTGATGGCATTGGCTAACTCCGGTTTAATAAAATTCTTTGTTTCTTGTTCTTTGACTTCTTTTTCCAAAAGTTCGATTAATACAGGAAAAGATTCAGAATCGACATTTGTATAATTTAATTCCGTTTCTTGTACAATGGTCGTGCGCAACCAAGGATAATAAGCAGCGCCCCATTGCAAACTATTAATCCCGATGCTGTCGCGGAACGCTTGTATAATATCAGGCGTATTTGGTTTTTGTTCATCCTTTCCGCCCGTCATATCCATGTACACATCGAGAATCGCAAATTGGGATTGCATCTGCTGGCAATGTTCCAGCATCCACTGTTGCACCCTTGCACAAGACGAAGGGCTGAGTAATATTGCATCCGGGATGACCAGCAAAGTGGGTTCTTTTTCTTTTAATAGGGTGCTGATACCTTTATAAAATATATTTTCCTCCTTAGAATTAAAATTTGTATCAATAATTACATCATTATTATAATTTCCAATAGAAACAATATAACAATCTGAGCCACCATTAGCAAAAAAAAGTCGGATACTATGATATAATAAAAAGTGATTGCTTTGAACATGAAGTTGATAGCCCGCAGGAACATGACTATCCGCTTCCAGCGCATAAGTAGTATGTGGCGCCCCACCAAAATATAAAACATATTCACCAAAAGAAGAGATACGTGTAGGACGATTGGTAAGGTCTTTTTGATTGCGCAGGGCTTTTTCGGTATAACCTACAAAAGCAGGCACAGCAGTAGCAACTGGAACAGCAGAATTGGGAAACGCATTTTTTTCATTGATATAAACGCCGGGAGTGGTGTATTTTTTTGCCATAAAGATGGGAATGATGAGGTGTTATATTAAAAAACTTTATATCAAAAACTTACAAAACCACAAATTACATAATTTATTTGGAGTCATTTCAATTAATGTTTAGAAATTACTCATTTATTGAAATGAATAAAAGTTGTATTAGATAACTTTTTATGATATATTGCATATAAATTATTTAGAGCGTCTATTTGTGATTTTACAGTACTTACAACCCTTTTTATTCATTATAAAATTTGTTGTGAATTGGCGAAAATAACTTACTTAATTGGTGCTGGCGCAAGTGCAAATGCGTTACCCTTAGTTTCTAACTGGAACTCAAGGTTATCAGAATTTAAAGCATATTTGCAAGGTCTTAATAGTAATTATTTTAAAGCAAAGAATATT
>JANRME010000379.1:0-28918 GCA_033761835.1 Saprospiraceae bacterium | reverse complement strand
TCATTTTGAGAAGCGGACAAGACATCCACATCTCCATCCCCATCTACATCCAGCGTATACACCGACCGAGCTTGATCAGCCGAAGTCGTGATGGTATGCGCCGTAAAATTCTCGCTCCCGTCATTTTCATACCAGGCAATTTTGTTGTCACCAAAAGAAGCGGACAAGACATCCACATCCCCATCCCCATCTACATCCACCGCATACACCGAAAAAGCTCCATCAGCCGAAGCTGTGATGGTATGCGCCGTAAAGCTCTCATTCCCGTCATTTTCATACCAAGCGATTTTGTCGTCCTGAAAAGAAGCGGACAAGACATCTACATCCCCATCCCCATCTACATCTACCGCATACACCGACCTAGCTTCATCAGCGGATGTAGTGATGGTATGCGCCGTAAAAGTCTCACTCCCGTCATTTTCATACCAGACGATTTTGTCGTCATTAGCAGAAGCGGACAAGACATCCACATCCCCATCCCCATCTACATCTACCGCATACACCGAAGTAGCTGCATCAGCCGATGTAGAGATGGCTGGTGCAGGGGTAAAGACGGTCGTGCCAAGGCAGGGCGTGGGGCAAGCCGGGCAAGGTCCGCCACAATCCACGCCTGTTTCACCGCCATTTTGAAAACCATCGTCGCAAGTAGCAGCAGTACCCAATATGGTGACATTGACCACGCAGGCGCTTTCGTCGCTGTCATTGCTATTGATGGTGAACTTGGCAGTTTTGTTACCTGCCGAAGTGGGCGAGAAAGTAAATTCTACTTGAGTAGACTCATTTTGGGCAAGCGGAGAGCCATCGACGCTAGCAAGTTCAAACTGATTATCAGGGTCACTAGTTTCGGTAATGCTGGTGATATTGAGGTTGGCAGAACCCGTATTGGCAATAGTAAATGAAAACGGATAGCTTCCACCTGTGAAATAAGTAGGGTCACTAACCATAATATCCGCGCTGCCATCGGCGCAGTCAAACTCGTTAGGATAATTTTCAAAAACGGCTATTTCGGGTTGCGCGACGGTAGCTGTTACAGAGAAATTATCAATACCGATTCCCTGACCATTAGTGCTTCCTCCAGTGCCTGCGAAAGTCCATCTTAAATAATACTTGCCATTGTTTGGAATGGATAAACCAGTGATAGAAACGGTCTTGGGAGTAGCGGCCGGAGGATTACTAACGGTTGTATTATTCGCATCAGCAGCATAGGCCTGATCGCCGTTTGTTTGAGCAGTCCAAGTGGAACCATCCGTACTACTGAAGAAGGTCCAGGCAAATGCTCTAGTGCCAGAGCGATATTTTTCGTAATCAAAGGCAATATCTAATTGGGTAATCGTGAAACCTGTTGTGTTTTCTACTTCGAGCATAATACTTCGGGGAGAAGAAAAACTACCTGAAGTTAAAAAACCCAGGGCTCTATCCGTAGCACTGGCAGTAATCCCATCTGCGAAATTATAAGTACCTCCCGAAGAATTGCTGGCAATTACACCCGTTCCGGTGGTGCCAGCAGCTTGAGTGGTCGCAGTAGTGTTTGTACCGCCGGTGTAATTAGGACTTGCATCTCCTGTCGCTTTGAAGCCCGTGGGTAGCGCTGCAGTTGCGCTACTACTCATTCCATCGAAATTTTGGGTTTGGGCAGATGTATTAGGAATAAGGAATTGTCCCCAGCTATTTATTGAGTTCGTCAGTAAAAATATGGAACTAAAAATTAAATATTGGGATAGCGCTTTTGGAAACAATGTGATGCGCTTTGCAAAAAGCCTTTTTTTTCCAATTACCAAAGCAAATAGAGATGCAGAAAGAGCGGAATAGAGCTTTTCCATGTGGATTACGATTTGTTAGTAGTATTTATTCAGGTCGTCCCGCCAAAGATAGATTTAAAAAAGAGCTTATACAACATAGTAATTGATAATGTTGATAATTGATCAAAAAGTTAATACTGGTAATACAAATAAAGGAGCTTTCCCCCATCGTTCAACCAAGTCGCCTGATTAAGAAATCACGCTAAATAAGTTTAGTTTTATTAAAAATCTTCAAGTCAAAATAAATAAAATTCATTTTTGTATTATGATTTTATAATGTTTAACTTAAATATTTAAATATTTGTCTTAATATATTTAATTCTTGTTTTAAATATATTATTCTGCATCTAATAAAATTAAATTTTAGAATACAAAATTAAGTTTTGATTGTATAAAATAGATATTTTGTGATTTAATTATAAATATTTTAAAACATGGATTTAATTTTTTAAATTACGGATTAATATATTTTATACAAAATATGATAAAATAGAATTAAGAATTAATATATTTTTATTGTAGGTTAAAATATTTAAACCAATAAATTGTAAATTTTAGCCAAAAAAGGAGTAATTTTATCCGAATTATATAAAAAACTTGCTATTTTTAATCATCCTTATTCCAATTCTTCGTACAAAAACGAATTGCACATGAAAACACGAACCTTCTCAGTCATTGTACCTGACAATCCTGATCTTTTACTGGCTTTAGCTACCCGAATCTGGAAAAAACATCAACAAGATGGCGTCAATAGCATCCTGCCGCCAGCGCTCATGGCGTTATTTCAAATCAAACTGGACATTGCCCGTGCCGAAAATACCCGCTGCAAGGATTTGGATCGACTGAAAGAAAAGCTCATTGAAGAACGAAATTTATTGCTTGGATTGCATCGCAATCAGAATGCCTATTCGGAAGGTACGGTGCGCTATTTTGTCACTGCCGTCAGGGATATTCTACTGGGACATTACCGCGGCAGCGAACGGATGCTCGGCAACTGGGGTTATACGGTCAATACACCTAAAAAATCAGTCAGAATTCTTATTCCCACCGGCCCTAATCCTTTGATTCAATTAGCTAAAAATATATTGCAAAAGCATGATAATGACGGTGCGAATAGTTTGTTGCATCATTTGGATTTGGAAGCGCTGCGAATGAAACTGGCGGAAGCCGAAAAGAAACAGGAAGACGCCGCAAAGGCAATGCGCGACAAGGAAAATGCTACCCAAACCCGCAATTTGGCGCTTGGTATCGAGCGCGGACAGACTTCTAAAACGCCAAACACCGTGAAGTATATCGTAAAATCCATCCGCGATTTGCTATTGGGTTATTGCAGAGGCAGGGAGCAGGAATTGGGCGACTGGGGTTTTGAGGTGAATACCAGGGCATGGGGTAGCGGCGCCAGATAATGTGAAAAATTTATAAAACAAACCTCCGAAACCTTACAGGTTTCGGAGGTTTGTATCCTTTTAGAAATTCGGGCAGTTCACATCCCTTCGTCTTGCTTTCGCCGGGTGCATATAAATAAGCGATACTTCAAAAGCGCCACGTGCGTTATTGGCAGCGGTCAGAGTTGAAGTAGTAATGTCGTAGCTAAAGCCAAGATTCCAGGCTTCGAGTTCCAAAATAGCGGTGGCAGTGATCGCGTCTAAGGCAAAACCGCTTTCGAGTTGGTTGACCACGTGCGCCCATGCGCCTGCACGTAAGGCCAGTTCGCGCCATTCGCGGTTGGTGAAGCGGAAATTCGCTCCCATTGTAGTACTTAGCGATTGGTTTTGCCCCATCACGGCGATGGCAGGAAGAATGCTGAGTTCTTTGCCGAAAGGCAATTCGCCCCCCATATGTGCTACCCAACGCGAAGGAAGCTCATCTTCCTGGTCGAGGAAAGAAATATTAGGGGAATTGAGATGATGCAAAGCGCCGCCGACGTAAATGCTCTGGCGTTCGTCAAAAAGTGCGTACCAGAGGACGCCAGCATTAAAGTCGATGTACATATCGGAGCTGTTATTGAGAAAACCTTCTCCGCTTGGGTTATCAAAATTGATAGAACCGTTTTCCTGATCGTATTGATTGGTAAACCAGAGCTTACTCCAGTTCAAACCGTGTTGTCCGACGCCCAATTGGGCTCCGGCGATCAGGAATTGATCGTTGGCGCGGTAACGGCCGCCGTTGAGTTGTTTCATAACGGAAGCGCTCACGGCTGCGGTTTGGCGATTGAAATTGGAAAGACCTGCTGCATCGCGCATGAGATTGACGCCAAAGCCAACGTAATTGCCGCGATTGACCTGATGCCGCATATCGAAGCTGGCAGAGATCGTGCGGAAAGGCTCGCTGCCCAAAATGCTATTGTACAGTTCTCTGTAATTGGCGACTACTCTGAATTGCCCTTCGTACACGCCTGTCATAGCGGGATTGAGATTCAAAGGAGAAGCGTAGAACTGCGAGAAGCGTGGGTCTTGTGCTTGTGCCAATTGTGCAATTGCAATCAAAAAGAAGATGAGAATAAGCGTATAGGTATTTTTCATGATTCTTTTTTTAAGAGGGGCGAAGCCCGTAGGCCTCGCCCAGGTGAAATTGGTTTTTGAGAAATACTAAAACTAACGAATCAGAGTGGTTTGTCCTTTTAAAGCTTCGGTCATGCCGTCGATATATTCTACTTCGAGGTACCAGATATAGACGCCGCTATTCATAGGCTTACCTCGGAAAGTACCGTCCCAGCCATTATTCTTATCGTTGACCATAAAGCCGCCGAAGTCATAGAGCAATTCGCCCCAGCGATCATAGATTCGGAACATTTTGATGCGCGTGCCGTCCAAGCCGTGTACGAGCAGAAGATCATTGGTGCCATCGGCATTTGGTGTAAAGCCAGTGGGCACAGCTACTTCGCGGATTTTTTGTACGACGACGGTTACTTTATCGGTCGCTTCGCAGCCTTTTTCGTCTATGCCGTACAATTCATAAATAATCATGTCTTGCGGCGAAGCGGTGACGGTTTCGCACTCGCTACAGCTTAAAGAATTGCCGAAAGGCGCAGACCAAGCATAAGAAACAAAACCTTGCCCGTTGATGGAACTGGCGGTCAGCTCAAGGCTGTCGCCGAGGCGAATGGTGTAAGAGTTATCGCCCGCATCGACGATAAATTTGGCAGGTTCGCTGATCGTGACACGATCCAAATAAGTACAAGCATTGGCGTCTTTGACGTAGATTTTATAATCGTTTGCTTTTAAGGCGATAAACGTGCTGGTGCTGCTGAAATTCTTATTGTCGAGACTATATTGATAAGGCGATGTTCCGCCAATAGGCGTCACGCTGATGCGGCCATCGCGGTCGCCATTGCAAGTGGCATCGGTTATTTTGAATTCGGCACTCAATTGATTGGGTTCATCCACAGTTATATTAGTAGTATGGATGCAGTTATTAGCATCGGTGACGGTTAAAGTGTAAATGCCTGCAACTAGGTTGGTCAGCTTGGAGGATGTTGCACTATTCGACCAAGCGTAGGTATAATTGGGTACACCCCCTTTGATACTGGCGGTGATCACGCCTTTGTCTTCTCCAAAGCACTTGTTATCTATTACATCAAAAAGGCTTTCAATTCTAGCAGGTTGGGTAAGTGTAACCGAGCCTGTGTTTCTGCAATTTTTAGCATCGGTAACGGTGACGGTGTAATTGCCAGCAATAAGATTGGTAGCCGTTTGGGTGGTTTGATTTTTAGCATTTTGATCCCATTGGTAGCTGAAAGTCGTCCCCTGTCCGCTCATATTAGTGATAGTAGCAGCGCCATTATCCGAACCGAAACAAAGCGGTTCTACAATTTTGATGTCAAATGAAACCTTTGGAGGTTGTTCTAATAAGCGAGAAGCGATACCAATACAGCCCTGAACATCTGTAACCGTAACGGTATAGGTCACTCCGCCTGCCAAGTCCCTGATGGCATTTCCGGTTTGTCCGGTACTCCAACGAAAGCTGTAATCATTTTCGCTTTGCCCTGCCCCGCCTGTGACAATATTCACGCCCAAAGCGCCATTGGTATCGCCATTGCAAAGGGGTGTATTCATAATGATATTGGGTGCAATAGGATTCCAATCCTGTAGTTTTAAACTTTGTACTGCCCGGCAGCCATTTGCATCTGTTACGGTGATCGTATAATTGATCGAATCCAAATCAACTGCGGTGGCAGCGGTTTGTCCATTGCTCCAACTGAAAGTGTAGCCGTTTCCTGTGCCGCCCGCGGGGGTCACCGTAGCCTCGTTATTGCGTTCTCCGTAGCAACTCCTAAAAGACTGTTCCAGCGTCATGCTTACTGGAGTGTCGGGTTCATCCACCGTCACGCGAGCTTGAGCCATACAGCCGTTGGCATCGGTCACGCTTAATGTATAATCACCAGCCGCTAAGTTGTTGGCGTTTGCATTGGTTTGTCCGTTGCTCCAAGCGTAGCGGTAGATTCCAACGCCGCCGCTTACAATGCTTGCAACGCTACCGTTTGCATCGCCAACGCAAAGGGCATCCGTGATTTGGGTGTTGATGGAAATAGAATCCGGTTGTTCAACGGTAATATCTGCGGAAGCGATGCAATTGATTTCATCTCGAACGACGACACGATAAGTGCCGGCCTCTAAAAATATAGCGGTTTGTTCGATTTGCCGAAGTGTATCATTCCAAAGGTAGCGATAATTGCCGCCCATTCCGCCGGAGACGAAGATAGCAGCAGTTCCTGTGCTGGCACCAAAACAATCCACTGGTGTCGTCCGCAGTGAGTCAATGTCCAACTCGCAGATGAGGTAAGCGCAGGTTGCTGTGCCAACTTCTATATTGCAATTGATCGGCTGGCCGCCAGTGTAAAGGCGCACCTCTAAGGAAACCGTATCATTATTCATCAAATCATCTAACGAATATTGCAAACCGTTCACCGGCCCTTGCCAACCGGAAGCCGTGCCATTCGTTATAACGTTTACTTCATAATTGGAAGCGCCAGGTATCGCCGACCAATCAAACACCAATGCCGTGCTATCGGGGCTGAGTCCGCAAGTGACCGTAGGCGCAGGGGCATCCCGAACGACGTTCACTGTCACGGTATCCGTTGCGCCACAATTGTAATTATCGTTTACACGAACGATGTAATTTGTTGTAGCGCTTGGCGTAGCCACCGGGTTTGGGCAATTCGCACAAGATAATCCGGTGCCTGGGGTCCAGGAATATTGAACTGTGTTGGTTGAGTTAAAAGTAATAGACCAAGATTTTAAAATCCCCATTTCGGTAGTGCCCAAGGCATCGGAAACGCGCAAACTCCAATTTCCATTCACGGTAGCGCCATTCAAGGCATTCCAGTTGCCTTCGGGCCGAAAACTTCCAGTAAAAGGCGATGTACCGGTTGTGATAGATGTAACAGCAGTAGGAGAAAAACAGGTATTGGTATAAAAATCTGAGCTTCCACCATTGCCGGTAGTTAGTTCCAGGCTTTGTCCTGAAGGCGCAATCAAAAATATCCTTAAATCTGATAGAAAATCGGTTTCAATATCCATACAAACCGACACAATCTGCTGATTCACATTGGTAATCGTGCTCGGGAAAACGCTGTTGACGTTGATGTTTGCGTTGTAAGGATTGCTCGGTGGATGATTGGAATTACCAAAACTATACTGCGGGAAACTTTCAAAAGTAACGGTGGTTGTCTCTGAAGTCGGTCCCATGCCTACATTAAAAGCAACGCTTTCGTTTTCACATATAATCGTGTCCTGTGCCGGGCGAAGGCTTTCATTGCAATTGCGGCAATTTGGATGGGTCGGCGGCAACACCTTGATATTCAAAGATGTATCAAAAGTGCAACCAAAATCATCGGTCACTTGATAAACATAATTAGCGTTTCCAGCATTGAGTGGAGAAGCCACAATTGCCGAGCCGTTGGTTGTTAAAATCGTAGGATTACTCTTCCAAGCGTTATTTAAAATAGTAGGCTGAAATTTCTCTAATTCTGGAAATAAATCTGGATCAAAATTGATTCCCCAAGAGAAAATAAATCCGTTGTCAATTGCCCAGGAATCAAGTACTTCTATCGTCCACTCTCCATTCAAAGGGCAACCCACCAAATTCTGAAAAGATTCGTAAGGGCTATAATCTCCGGGAGGCAAAATCCTGGGAGAATGGGTATTAGCGTATTCCAACCAAGTATCCTTGGCATCGTTTGTCCAACAATAATCATAGCCTCGGCCTGGGGTCGGATTCGTACCATCAAAATCAACAGGCTCTCCCAGATAAACCTCTGAGCCGGAGCGTCCACCAAAATTATGCAAAATAACAGATTGTCCATTAGGGCAGCTCAATCTGATTTCCAAGTCGCGCAGCCAAGTATGTTCCATATTGATACAAATACCTTCCAGATCGCCCGCATTTTCTAAAGCTTGCCCAGGCGAGAAATTTTGCAATTTTACACTGGTTTCATAAGACCTACCTGTACCATCTGGCAAAGCCAAGGAATCGGAACGTATTGCCCCTGCCTGAAAAGTGGCTTCATTGGAGAGGACAGATAAAGAATAATTGCGATCTATCACGTTTACGATTGCATTCAAAGCAAGGGTATCACCTGAACATATTTCTGTAGGAATGCTATCGCCAACGGCAAAAGTTGGTTTGGGCGCGACCCGAACTCGCTGGTTGATAAAATTGGTACTTCGACAACCTTTGGAGTCGGTAATGGTAAGTTGAACAACGTATCCCCCAGACTCGCGGTATTCATGGGATACATTCGGACCTACCGCCGAACTACCATCGCCGAAATCCCACATAAACTCAGAAGTCAGATCGGAATGAGCATAGCTGACCCCATTTTGCGGATAAACGCCTCTGGCGGATAAGGTAACCCGATCACTTGGGCAAATATCAATCCAACCAGTATCTACAGGTTCAACTGCGGGGGAAGTACTTACTAATTCCGATAAAATCATCTGGCAAGATTGAATACAATTAATGTCGGCACTCCAACCGCCACTTTCTTCGGAAGCATTCGATTTAAAAACAACGGTGATACATCCTGAAGGGTTCGCGGCCGTAGCTTGGATAATAAATGGCCCTTCATAACTAAAATCAGCAATGCAAGCCAAAGATGGCGCGGCAGCGCTATTGCCATCAAAAAAGCAAAGCGAATCGCCGGTAATGACTTCCACCCTCGAAAAAATCAGTTGTACGTGGGTGCCGGTAGAGGCATCCGAGCAGATGGTTGCTGTAAAATTTTCATTAGGGCCATAGCCCTGGTCATTGCCGCCACTATCCAAGAAAAAGCCGCCACAAGACCTAATTGTTCCTTGTGAAATGGGGTAATTTTGTGCGGATAAAGCCACTGTTGTGAATAAAGCTGCCGCCATAAGCAGCGCTTTGGTACGTAGAGTAATCGCCATGGTGCTCCTTTTAAATAAAGGTTCAATAAATTTAGTTTACTTTGATCGCCGGAAGCAAATTACCGAAGTACGAGGTGTAGGAATTGACCATACTCGGGCGAAACGGCAGTGCATTCCCGGCAGCAGGATGTTTTAAATTTTCCAAGCGAGGTTCGTGAAAATGTTGTAGTTGCTTTGATAGTACTGGGATTAACAGGGTATCGCCAATATCACCCTTTTGGCGTATGTCTTGTTGGAGGTCGTCAGAGATCGTTTCGATTATGAAGTTTTCAACTAAGGCAAATGTAGGAAAAAACAAATGAAACTTGTTATATCTTTTTGTCATAATATCGAAAATTTAACAATTTTCAGAACTTCGCTTCTTATACCCAACGGAAAAATAGTGTTTTGAATTCAATTTCAAATTAAATCAAGGCGCTTTCAACCGGTAGTTTTGAGAATTGTTTTACAGCAGACAGTCTGAATCCTGTCATTATTTTTAAATTTGCGGTTTATATAAAAAAACATCGAATGATTGTTCTTGATGGCGTAAAACTCGCAAAAGATATAAAATTAGAATTGGCTAAAGAAGTGGATCAAATCCGCTCAACCGGAGGGAAAATTCCACACCTCGCAGCAGTGCTGGTTGGGGAAGACCCCGCCAGTCAAGTTTATGTGCGCAATAAAGTCAAATCTTGTGAAGAAATTGGCTTTCATTCTACTTTGATTCGAAAAGACGCCAGCATATCAGAAGCCGAACTGCTCGAAATTGTCAATGAACTCAATCTAAACGAAGCCATTGACGGTTTTATCGTGCAATTGCCTTTACCAAAACATATCAACGAAGAAAAAATCACTTTAGCTATTGACCCTCGTAAAGATGTAGATGGGTTTCATCCTGTGAATTTCGGTCGCATGGCGCAAGGATTACCTGCTTATTTGCCGGCTACGCCTTTTGGTATTGTCGAAATGCTTCGCCGTTACGACATTCCAACCGCAGGCAAAGAGGTGGTGGTAGTGGGAAGAAGCAATATCGTTGGTACCCCGATTAGTATTTTGCTTTCGCGCAAAGCCTATCCTGGCGATGCCACGGTTACGATTTGTCATAGCCGTACCCAAAATCTTGCTGAACACACACGTCGGGCAGATATTTTGATTGTCGCCATTGGTCGAGCCGATTTGATTACGGCGGATATGGTCAAGGAAGGAGTTGTAGTCGTTGATGTAGGCATGAATCGTGTGGAAGACGCCTCTAATCCTAAAGGTTTTCGCTTGTGCGGCGATGTGGATTATCAAAACGTTGCGCCAAAAACAAGTTTTATCACGCCGGTACCAGGCGGTGTTGGACGCATGACAGTCGCTTCTTTATTGGTTAATACCCTGAAAGCCAGTCGAAAAGAAATTTATGGTTAAGCTTATATTTTATAATCTTTAACCGATAAGACCCAAAAATCAACGATTTATCCATTTAAATTTTCAACATGAATTGTATCGAAGGAAACAGGCAAATAATTGAGCAAATTATAAAATTACTCGAAGTCATTGATAATCAAATCTATGCAAAGCCTTTAGATATTTTTAAAGGTTCTACCTTGGGGCAGCATTTCAGACATATTCTCGATTTTTATCTTTGTTTGCTAAAAGGCACAAAATCTGGCGTAATTGATTATGCCAACCGCGACCGTGACCCTGCCATCGAATCGGATGCGCAGTACGCAAAGACAATTTTCCAGCGTGTAAGCGATTCTATAATACAATTGTTGGAAGCAGATATGATGCAGGTTTATGGCGATTTTTCTAATCAAAGCTACGAACAAAGACCTTTATTGCAGTCTTCTATCGGGCGAGAGCTTATGTTTGCGCACGATCATGCAGTGCATCATTTGGCAATGATAAAGGTTGGGATAGATGTGATAGGCGTTCCTTTAAATATTGACAGCAATGTAGGGGTAGCCCCTTCTACCATAAAGCACCGCTATGGCGCGCACGCTTCCGGTGAAAATGGTTATTGATCTCTCAAAACAGGCTAATGAATTATCTCCGTTATCGCATTATTATTGATCCGCGCAAGAGCGATTTACTCTTGGCTTTTTTGAATGAATTGCCTTTTGAAGCTTTTGAAGAAACGGAGGAAGGATTGGATGCTTATCTGCCGGTATCGGAAGATATATCAAAAATTGAATCCGAATTAGAAGCCTTGCAAAACAAATTCGATTTTTCTTGGGAGAAAGAAGAAATCGCCTATCGCAATTGGAATGCTGAATGGGAAGCGAATTTCCAGCCGGTGGAAGTGGAAAATTTTTGTTATGTCCGCGCAGATTTTCACCCTCCAAAACCAGGATTCAAATATGAATTAATCATCAATCCTAAAATGGCTTTTGGCACCGGGCATCACGAGACGACCCATATGATGATCCAAATGATGCGGATGCAACCTTTTACTGGAGCAAAAGTCCTTGATTATGGCTGTGGTACGGGTATCCTGGCGGTACTGGCATCCAAACTAGGTGCTTCCATTGTAGATGCGGTTGACATTGAAGCGGAAGCATATCATAATACCCTCGAAAACACGCAGATCAATAACGTGGACAATGTGCAGGTGATTCACGGTACCATCGAAAACGTGCTAGATTCCGGTTATAATGTGATTCTTGCGAATATCAATCGCAACGTTATTTTGGATTCCTTAGCGGCTTTACATGAAAAACTATTTACGAATGGCATTTTATTAGTGTCTGGCATTTTAAAACAAGACGTGCCGATTCTGCTCACTTTTATGGAAGATTTTCGCTTTACATTGGATGAAAAACTTGAAAAAGGTGATTGGGCTTGCCTGAAACTGTTAAAATAACCCTTGGTATCCATTACTATTTGCTTTTCTGACGTTTGTATTGCAATCTCTGGTATGTGTTGTATTGTTATAAAATTAATTTGATACACGATCTTTGGATAATTGTGCAATGATACAACAGTAAATTTTTAAAGTGGATGAGAAAGCTATACTTCTTACTAATCCTGACCATTAGTATTTATGCTAATGCGTTGGCGCAGCGGCTGGAAAAATTTTCGGAGGACAAATCTGAATTTACCGCGCAGTTGGGCAGTTACATGACCACCAGCAAGCAACAAACGATGGAAGACATTTACAAGGAGTTTGAAAAAAACTTCAAGGGTGGAATGTTTTCCGACACAGAATTTCAGCAAATTCTGAAGACCAGCAATACGATGTTGCAATATCGGATGGGGGCAAGTCCCTATTTTATGGAATATCTCAACGCGTTGATGGCGGTCAAAAAGACCGAAAACCCTGAACAAACTTTTAAAGATTGGCATTTAATGCTTGACACCACGCTTGCCGATGTTGAAAATCAACGGCTTGCTACCTTTCTTGACTTTATCCGCTTTTCCAAAGATTTTTTTGAAGCTAAGAAATTGCGCAGCTCTGATCTGGGTACTAATTGGTTTGTATTGACCGACAAGTATCAGTGGCGTTATAAAGACAAGAAAATCTCGCTCACTTTCGAGAAACTCGATCTCATGGCCGGGCATCGCAAGGATTCTATTTTTATTTATGAAACCGCCGGCGAATACTTCCCAGTAGAAGAAATATGGCGTGGCAAAGGCGGCAGGGTCACTTGGGAACGCTTCGATATGAGCGATGTATATGCGGAATTGGGTACGTACGAATTGGAAACCAAAAAGGGACTTTACGAGGTAAAAGACGCCAAGCTGCACTATCCTTTATTTTTTGGAAACAAACTCGTTCCAGGCTCTTTTAGTGATAAGCTCATTTTTGCAAGCGACGAAAGTTCTAGCTCTTATCCTCGTTTTGAATCAAAAGATCAACTGCTGCAAATCAATGATTTGGGAAAGGGCATCAAATTCACTGGTGGTTTCCGTCTGCATGGCTCTACCGTGTATGGCTATGGCAATAAAGATAGCAAAGCAACGGTATTGGTAGAAAATGAAAAGAAAAAAATTGCTTTTCGGGGCGCAGCGGAGTTGTTCACGATTCGCAGAGGTGAATTGATTGTGGCAGATCGAGTGGAAACGGTGATGTATTTTGGCAAGGATTCGATTTATCATCCTTCGGTGAATATTCGATACAAAATTGATGAAAACGAGGTGCAACTCACACGGGGTGAGCGTGGCAGCGACCGCAATCCTTTTTTCAGTTCTGTTCACCAATTGAATATCGAATCGGAGGATATCCAGGCTTATCTGAATGGCGACTCTATTGTCATTGGCAAAAAGGTGATCAAACCTTCGTTCAAAACGGACGTTCTTTTTGAATCGCTCAATTATTTCAATGAAAGCGAGTATCAACGCATCCAAAATATTGCCAGCGTGAACCCCATCGCCATTATAAAAGTGACCGCCGAGCGCGAGCAAACCCGCAATATTCCTGCCAGTTTAATAGCTTCGCGCGTCAATTCCAAATTCACGGTGGATAATATTCAGCGCTTGCTCTACGACTTGGTCGCGCAGGGTTTTATCAATTACGATAGCGAGAAACAGATCGTTGAAGTCAAGGATAAAGTTTTTCATTATGCAGATGCAGAGCAAAAAAAAGTAGATTACGATTTCCTGAAAATTCGATCCAAAACCGATAGTACCAATGCTACCATTAACCTTCGGGACAATTCGATGCTCATCAACGGCGTGCCTAGCATAGAATTCAGCAAGAAACAAAAAGTCGGATTATTGCCTACCGGCGATCAGATTGTGTTGAAACCGAATCGGAATATGGATTTTGATGGAAAAATTTTTGCAGGATTTAGCGTACTTGAAGGGAAAGATTTCCATTTTGATTATGACAAATTTCAAATTACCTTAGATTCGGTGCGCTATTTTGATCTCTTTGTGCCAAGTGATTCGCTGGATGAAAAGAACCAACCGGTTGCACTTTCGATTGCCTCTCGCATTGAGCATTTGAAAGGCACACTGTTGATAGATGCACCCAAAAACAAATCGGGGCAAGACGATATTCCGATTTTTCCGTCGCTGCAAACCAACGCCGATTCTTATGTTTTTTATGATCTTGAAAAAGACAGTATTAAAACCTACCCAAGGGATTCTTTTTATTTTCGGGTGTTGCCCTTTAATTTCAACCATTTAGACAAGTTCGCTGTAAAAGATATTCAATTCAAAGGCGAATTACATTCGGCGGACATCTTCCCTGATTTCAAAGAAACGCTTCGGCTACAAGAAGGTGACTACTCACTTGGTTTTATTAGCGAAACACCCAAAGAGGGCTACCCTGTTTACAAAGGCAAAGGCAATTATACCGGTAAAGTCAATTTGAGCAATATTGGGCTAGTGGGCGAAGGAAAACTGAAATACCTCGGCGCTTCGATTGATGCTAAAAGCATCTTTTTCAAACCAGATGAAATGAACGCTCGTGCCGATCAATTTAACCTGGAAGAAGACCGAACCGCTGGCATACAAACGCCTAAAGTGCGCGGCGTGGACGTGAGTATTGACTGGCAGCCCTACCAGGATAGTATGTATATCCGTTCGGAAACCGCGCCATTCAAGCTTTTCAATAAAGAAAACCATACCTTGAGCGGAACGCTTATCCTTACTCCAGGTGGTTTGAAAGCAGATGGAACACTCGATTGGGACAAAGCCAATATGACTTCCGAACTCTTTTCGTTTGGCGCTTTTTCTGCAAAAGCGGATACCACTGATTTAAAAATCAAAGCTTCGGGCGCGGAAAACCTGGCGTTGCGCACTTCCAATGTAAAAGGTGATGTTGATTTTGACAAAGAAATTGGCACTTTCAAGGCAAATGATGAGTTCCTCGTCACTACCCTTCCTTACAATCAATACGAAACCTCGATGAACGAGTTTGGCTGGGATATGAAAAATGAACTCATTACCTTCAAATCGGATGCCAACAAACTTGGAAGTTTTCTGTCCATTCATCCCGATCAGGATTCTTTGCGGTTCCAAGGGCAAAACGCTTCTTATGACCTTAAAACCAGTGAATTAAAGATTAGTGGTGTTCCTCATATTGTTGCTGCTGATGCCTTCATTTACCCCGATAGCGGTTATGTGGAGGTTCAACCTGGTGGCGTAATGACAACTCTGGAAAACGCTAAAATCGTATGCGATACAGTTAATAAAAACCACGTTATCAATCGGGCTACGGTCAATATCTTGGGGCGTCGTTTTTATCGCGCCAGCGGTTTTTACGAATATAATATTGCCGACAAGCAACAAGAAATTGAATTTCAGGACATTACAGGGCAGCCTGTCGGCAAAGGCAGTTATAATGAAAAACGCACCGTCACTCGCGGTGTAGGTGATGTAAAACCGGAAGCTGGATTTTATATTGACCACAAAACCGAATTTTATGGCACCATCAGCCTAAGCGCCGAGACCAAAAATCTTAGTTTTGATGGCTTTGCACGGTTAAATGCTGACAAGCTTCCAGGCAAATATTGGTTTACGATCAAAAGCGAAGGTGACAAGCAAGACCTGGCGATCCGCTACAACACGCCCAAAAGTGAAGAAGGTGAGCCTTTGGAAACGGGCTTATACCTGAGTAAAGAGACCGCTCGGATGTATTCAAGAGTGATGATGCCCCTTCATTTCCGCAAGGATCGAGAGATTTTTCCTGCAAAAGGCGTGTTCAAATATCTAGAAAACAAAGATCATTTTATTTTTGGAGACTCTTCGAAAGTACTGGTCAATGAACTCAAAGGCAATCTTTTAACCTTTAAAAACAACGACGGGGCAATAGAAGTCGAAGGGAAATTTAATTTAGGTTCTGGTTTGAAATATGTGAAGATTGATGCGGCTGGTTTTGCCAAAACCGCGTTCCCGCCGATTGTTGAGAACCCTGAAATCGTAAGCGATACGGCTTCTTTGGTTGCCGATCCTTTGGAAAACGCAGAGCCTGAAATGCCACTAAATGCTGAGTTGATGCTGGGCGTTACTTTTCAATTGCCGGAGAATTTGCTTAAAATTTTATATAATGATATTACTTCCAGCTTCGATGCTTCGGTGGTAACTTATTTAACGGATGTGAATTTTTATAAAAAAGCAGCAAGCGAACTATTTCCAGCCAATGCCGAGGTAGAAACCGCGATCACTGGTATTAGTTCTGGTTATCTTGATATTCCCAAAAAATATAATCCGTATACATTTGTATTCAGTCGCGCCAAAATGAAATGGAATTCTGAATACCAATCTTTTTTAAATACCGATCCGAAAGTTGGCATTATGAGCATCAATGGTGAACCCCTACATAAAATGATGACTTGTTATATCGAATGTCGCATGCCAACAAATGAAGATGATCGCTTATATGTTTATATCAAGACGTCTAGTGAGTTGGTGTACTTTTTTGGGTATAAGCAGGGAATTCTCAGCGTAACCTCTAATAATCAGCAGTTTATGGAAGCCTTGGGCGGACTGAAAGAAAAAGATTTGATTTTCAAAATGCCCGATGGTGAAACCTACGAAATTCAACCCGTAGAAATGAGCGATGCCCAATTATTCCTGCGGCGGATGCAGGCGGTTGGGAAATAAATTGGAATTTTTTTCCAGATTGGAGTGTTGGAACGAGGGAATTTTGGAATGGTTGCGATTGCAATATTCCATTTTCCCAATTTCCAACATTCCTTTTTATGGCAAAATTAAAACTTCGAGGAAAAGATTTAGTAGCCATTGGCTATACGGAAGGTCCGGCTATTGGCACTGCTATTAGTGTGATGCACCAACATTACAAACGAAAAAATTTTGATGATGCCATTATCATTTTAAAAAACATTCTGGAAAACCCCGAAGCATTTTTAAACGATGAAAAATTTGCACCCGTAAGTCGTTTGTTATTGAAAAAAATTGAAAAAGATAAAGCACCTCAAGTACTCGCCTTAGCGGAAACGCCTTTGAATTATCAATCTTATGGTCTCGAAGGCATCGAACGCGGCGCGATTGCGCAAATGGAAACGGCGATGCGTTTGCCTGTAACAGTAGCAGGGGCTTTGATGCCCGATGCACACGAGGGCTACGGTTTGCCCATAGGTGGCGTGCTAGCAACGGAGAATGCAGTGATTCCGTATGGCGTTGGTATGGACATTGGTTGTCGTATGTGCCTGACAATGTATGATTTAAAGTCAGAATTCCTAGAAAAAAATCGCACCAAACTCAAAGATTTGCTTTTGGAAAACACGCGCTTTGGGCAAGCCGCTTTTGAAAAACCTTTCGATGACGAAGTGCTGACGCGTTTGGAATTTCAGGAAATTCCGATTTTGAAAAAGTTGAAACAAAAGGCCGTTGAGCAAATTGGCTCTTCCGGCTCGGGCAATCATTTTGTAGAATTTGGTATTGTAAATATTATCGATCCAAATAATGAATTCCATTTACCTATTGGTGAATATGTCGGTATTTTATCACACTCGGGTTCGCGTGGTTTCGGAGCAAATATTGCACAGCATTTTACGAAAGTAGCAATGGATAAGACACCTTTACCAAAGGAAGCAAAACATTTAGCTTGGTTATCCTTGGATGATGAAGCTGGTATAGAATATTGGCTGGCGATGAATCTGGCAGGCGATTATGCTTCCGCAAATCATCGGCATATCCATCTGCGATTGGCGCAAGCCCTTGGACAAGAGCCGATTGCAAAAGTAGAGAACCATCATAATTTTGCATGGAAAGAGTTTTTGGACGATGGTCGAGAAGTAATTATTCATCGAAAAGGCGCTACCCCAGCAAAGACAGGTGTTTTAGGCATTATCCCAGGATCAATGACTGCGCCGGGTTTTATTGTGCGTGGCAAAGGAAAAGCCATTTCATTGAATTCTGCATCTCACGGAGCCGGGCGTAAAATGTCGCGCCGTAAAGCGCAAGAATCATTTAGTAAATCACAATTAGATAAATATTTACAAGTACACGGCGTTGATTTGATAGGCGGCGGCTTGGACGAAGCGCCTTTTGCTTATAAAAACATCGAGCACGTCATGGCATTCCAAAGTGATTTAGTGGAGGCGATTGGTACATTTCTACCAAAGATTGTGAGAATGGATCGAGCGTAAAATAAAATTATCTGGTGATTTTAGAGTCTAATATCATCAGATGATTTTAGCCTGTAAAATTTTCCTCAACTTCTTTATGCAATTATTCTCCATAGTGCATCACTATGAGGAGGAAAGATTATTTCCCTCTCACAATCAAATTTTTATTTACTAATAAAATCTTATTATGAAAAAACGAATACTTATCCTGCTATCCTTGATTTCATGCTTAATTATAGCTAATGCCCAAGAGGCAAAAGAAACCCCAGTTACTTCTTCTATCGAGCGCGTCACCGTTTTCTTGCAAAATGCACAAATTATACGCAAAGCTTCTGTCCAAATTCCGGTCGGCGAAAGCAAACTCATTTTCAAAGGATTGTCACCATACATGGATGCCGCGAGCGTTCGGGTAAAGGCAGAAGGTGATTTCGTCGTTTTGTCTGTCAATCATGATTTTGGTAAAGAAGAAAAGCAGCAAAAAGTTGAAAAAGCCCAGGATAAAGCGCTAATTGACTCCATTCGAATGAAAATAGACGAATTTAAAGATAGTTTAGCCTTTGACAACGCGCTATTAGCCTCTTTGAACGAGGAAGAAGCCTTTTTGAAAGAAAATAAAGCCATCAGTGGCAAGGATACAGGCTACAAGGTCACCGATTTAGAATCCATTAATGTCTATTATGCCAATCGAATCAAAAAAATCAAATTCGAACTCCTTCTGATCAACAAACGCAAGCTTTCTTATGAGAAGAAAATCACTGAGTTGGAAACGACTTGGCGCAATCTAACCAATAAACAATATAAAAAAACCAGCGAAGTGGTTGTTACAGTCTCTAGCAAAGCTGCCGTTACCGGCAATTTTGAACTTTCTTATTTTTGCGGCAACGCAGGTTGGTTTCCTTCTTACGATTTGAAAGTAGTGGACATTGCATCACCCGTAGAGCTTATTTATAAAGCCAATATTCGACAAAGCACTGAAGAAGATTGGAACAATATCAAGCTTGTTTTTTCTAATGCCAATCCAACGGCTTCCGGCAACTTGCCAACGCTCTATCCTTACTATTTGAATTTCAATGCTCGTTCCCGGCCTGGCTACGCAGCTATACCCGGAATTGGTCGAAATGTACCTGTGGTAAAAGGTATTGTGACGGATAAAAATGGCGAGCCTTTAATCGGAGCAACGATTTTGATAAAGGGCACTTCGGTTGGCACTGTTACAGACGTTGGTGGAAGCTTTTCAATCAATGTACCCGCCGGCGCCACCGAAATCAGTGTATTTTACACTGGATATAACAATTATGAAACACCTATCTCAGGATCATTTATGCAGATTGTAATGGAAGAGGGTGTGGCATTAGAGGAAGTAGTCGTAACAGGCTACGCTGAAGGTGTTCAAACAACCCGAGCGCGCGATCGCAAAGTAACAATGCCGCCAACCACTTTGGTGGAAAATCAAACCTCCGTTGAATTTGCATTAGACATTCCCTTTACCGTTAAATCAGATGGCAAGATTCGAACCCTGGAGTTGACGCAATACGATATCCCGGCTTTCTACGAATACCAGGCAGTTCCAAAACTGGAAAAGGACGTATTTCTTACTGCAAAAATCTACGATTGGGCGCAATACAATATTTTGGAGGGAGAAGCCAATCTTTTCTTTGAAGATACCTATCTCGGTAAATCCTTGCTTGATGTGCGATTTCTAAGCGATACCCTAAATATTTACCTCGGGCGCGATCAAAGTATTCTTGTACAAAGAGAAAATCTAAAAGAATTCAACAAACAAAGCTTTTTAGGGGGTAAACAAAGCGAATCCCGCAGTTATAAAATCATTGTACGCAATAACAAAAAACAGCAAATAAATCTGATTGTAAAAGATCAAGTACCCGTTACACAGAACAAGGAAATCGAAGTGAGCATCGAAGAACGCTCCAGTGGGCAGCAAGATGAAAACTCCGGCGAAGTGGTCTGGAAGCTGAAAATCCCGCCTGGTGAACAACAGGAACTCATTATTTCTTACACAGTAAAATATCCTAAGGAAAAATATGTGTGGGTGAACTGATGACGTCCCAAGATCAAGCGTAAAAATCCCTATTTTGAGATCGTAGGAGGCTGTTTCAGTGCTGTAGCAGGGTGTTTTTGTTTTAAGATAGGCATGTTTTGTTTTAAAACACCCGTTTTTAATGTTGCACTCCCCTCCTATTACATTAAATGAGGCTATTTTTGTTTTAAATTCGATGTATTTAACGTTAAAAGACCCTCCTACAACGTTGTAAGAGGGTCTTTCTGTTTTAAATTCGGGTAATTTTATTTTAAAAGCACCTAACTCAGTCTTAAAGGAGGGTATTTTGGTGTCAAATTCACCTGTTTTCGTTTTAAATTCGATGTGTTTTGTTTTAAAAATGGCAGTTTCAATAAATAATATTCATTTTACGATCTGATTTAACCTTCTATTTGCTTCGCAAAGTCCACAAAAAACTGCAGCGATTCAGGATTTCGCATCGAATCTATATTCGCGGCCTTTTCAATCGGGCGTCCAAGCAATATTTTCTTTACCGGCGCTTCCATTTTCTTGCCACTGATGGTGTAAGGAATATCCGGCACTTCTATAATTTCATCGGGTACGTGGCGCGGCGAGTATTCACTTTTTAAAGTTTGATTAATTTTTTTTATTAAATCATTATTTAAAACTTGTCCTTCATTTAGTAAAATAAATAAAGGCATATAATGTTTTCCGCCGCTCAATTCCAAGTTTACAATCAAAGAATCTTTAATTTCATTTACTTTATTAAGTGCGCTATAAATTTCACTCGTGCCAATTCGCACACCCTGCCGATTCAATGTAGCATCTGAGCGACCATATATCACAAGCGTTCCACGCGGGGTAATACGCACCCAATCGCCATGCCGCCACAGGCCGGGATAGGTATCAAAATAACTGTCTAAATATTTTTGTTTATTTACATCATTCCAAAAATAAATCGGCATAGAAGGCATGGGTTTTGTAATAACCATCTCCCCTACTTCATCATTTATTATATTGCCCGATTCATCATACGCATACATGGCGCAGCCCAGGGCCCTACACTGGATTTCTCCTTCATACACGGGTTCTAAAGGATTCCCGCCAACAAAAGCCGTACACACATCCGTGCCACCGCTCATCGAGCATAGCCACAAATCCTGCGGTCGCTGTAGGCTTGCCGCAGGCGATGCCGATTTTACATTTTGATACACCCAGTCAAATGCCTCCGGCGGCAAGGGCGAACCTGTTGAACCAATCGAGCGCAAATGGCTGATATTGAATTCTTTACCCGGATTTAATCCTGCTTTCATGCAAGCCACCAGATACGGCGCACTCGTACCAAAATGATGAATTTTAGCTTCTTCTGTAAATTTCCATAGCACATTCAAATTGGGATAGCCGGGACTTCCATCATATAAAACCGCCGTAGCGCCCACCAATAAAGACGCTTGCACAAAATTCCACATCATCCAGCCCGTCGTCGAAAACCAAAAAAATCGCTCCCCAGGATGCACATCATTATGAAGCGCCAAATATTTATAATGTTCTAATAAAACACCGCCATGCGAATGCGTAATCGCTTTAGGCAAACCCGTTGTACCCGAAGAATATAATACCCAGATCGGATGTGCAAATGGCATAGGCTCAAATACCAATTCAGCAGCTTGATTTTCAAGAGCTTCCGCCCAAATTACACTATTAGAAATAGATATAATATCCACATCATGATTTAAATACGGTATTATAATTACTTTTTCCAGGGTCGGCAGTTTCGCACATAATTCCTGTACCGTATCCATTTTATCAAATGGTTTTCCATTATATTGATACCCATCAACGGTAATAAATACCTTCGGTTCAATTTGTTGAAAGCGATCCAACACACTATTTGCACCAAAATCAGGTGAACAACTCGACCACACCGCTCCTACCGCGCACACCGACAGAAACGCCACCGTCGCCGCTGGAATATTCGGCAAATACGCTACTACGCGGTCACCTGGCTGCACGCCCAAGCCCCGTAAATATTGGCTCAGCGCCGCCACCTGCTGCTTTAAATCCGCCCAGGAAATCTCGATTAAAGCGTGTCGTTCCGATTGAAATATGAATGCCGAATGATGATGATTATAATGTTTAAAAATATGCTCCGCATAATTCAGCGTACTACCCTCAAACCACCGTGCATTCGGCATCGGATCATCCGATAATACTTTCGTATAAGATGTATAAGTTTTTATATCAAAATACTGCCACACCGATTCCCAAAATGCCGCTGGCTGCTCTACTGACCAAGCCCAAAGCGCCTGGTAATCTTCAAACTGCAAGGCTTTTTGCTGTTGTAACCAACGGATATAATGATTCAAATTAGAATTTGCAATAAAATCGGTGGAAGGTCGCCACAGCAAGGTCGGAGTTGGATAGCTCATGGTTTTTAAATTCTATTTGAGTTCGAGGTAAAAATAAAGAAAAGACAAAACAAACAAGGAGCAGAATCTTTCGATTTGCTCCTTCCATTTTGGTAATAAGATAGCCTCTATTTAAAAACAAGCTCATTTGCCTTTTTATGATCGGCGAGGAATTGCTCCAAGCCAATGTCCGTCAAAGGATGCTTTAACAAACCTAATATTGCAGAAAGTGGACAGGTCACAACATCTGCACCAGCCTTTGCTGCCTCCACTATATGCTTGGAATTGCGGATGGAAGCGGCCAGGATTTGGGTTTCGTACCCTTGAATCGCGTAAATTTCAGCAATTTCTTTGATTAATTCAATACCATCCCAAGAAATATCATCAATTCTACCCACAAAAGGAGACAAATAAGTAGCGCCCGCTTTGGCTGCCAAGATTGCCTGCCCCGATGAAAACACTAAGGTACAATTGGTTGGAATGTCTTCCTCATAAAAATAACGGAGTGCTTTCACGCCTTCTTTAATCATCGGCACTTTCACAACGATATTCTCAGCGATACCCGCTAGTACTTTTCCTTCCTTTATTATGCCTTCAAAATCAGTAGCAATCACCTCTGCACTCACATCGCCTTCTACTATCTTGCAAATGGCTTCGTAATGCTTCATCACATTGGCTTCCCCAGTGATACCTTCTTTGGCCATGAGCGAAGGGTTCGTCGTGACACCATCCAAGACGCCTAAATCGTTGGCTTCTTTGATTTGGTCGAGGTTAGCCGTATCAATAAAAAACTTCATAATTTTATTTTTGTACAAAGGTACAAATAAGTCACTGGATTGGGGCTATTGTAAATTGACAATTTTGTGCCAATTATAAAGGCGAGTTTTGGAATTATGTATATGTATGGCTTTTGCCAGAAAAATGAGGTGGAACACCACATCGCACCGCTCAACCTCCTACCCTTGCTGCGTTTCCACCCTGGGGGAGTTCAGAGGGAGCTGGTCGTGCGGTGCCCACCGGACGGCAAAGGTAAAGATTTTTTGGGAATTGCAAAATGATTTTGATCTTGCGAATGCTGTTGATGCTATGAATACTTGGAATGCTATTAAGGTTACAAATTCTGTTGTTTTATCCTAAGGATGCAAAACATCTAATCTATCTTTAAAACTTAAGAACAACTACTGCTGGGAGGGTGGCAAAATCTCTGTTTTTTCACCAAAATATTGCACAAAGCGTTGCATTTCGCTGGCTAATTGCGCATTTTGAGTAGCTTTATAATAAGTATCTGCCATAGCGCGAAGAGTTTGGAAAAAAAAGCGATCCATCTCGATCACCTGCATATCTTTAGTCCACAAATCAATTTTTAAAGTATCCATACTGTCGCGATCGAATAAGGACAGTAACATTGCTTTGCATTCCTGCGGCGCTTGCCCTGCATCTTCTGCTTGCCAAGTCATACTCACGGGCATATTCGATTCGTCCAGACCAATCGTGATTTTTATATCGGATTGTTTGATAGCATTACTCATTTCTATTTGGGCTTTTTAAGGTGCAAAGAAAACGCCCAAACCCCAAACCTCCAAACTTTTAATCAATCCGCTTGTTTTTCAATCGAATCGAATTTCCAATCACCACTACATCCGAAAACGCCATAAATAGCGCACCCCACATCGGATTCAAAAAGCCCATCGCAGCAATTGGAATAGCAATAATATTATAAGCAAATGCCCAGAATAAGTTTTGTTTGATCGTCAGTACCGTATGCTTGGCAATGGAAATGGCTTTGGGTAGATGAAAAAGATTACCGTTAAGCAATACGATCTGCGAAGATTGAATCGCAACTTGCGACGCATTACTCAAGGATATGCCAATGGTAGCGCAAGCCAATGCGGGCGCATCATTGATGCCATCACCAACCATTGCTGTTGGCGCGTTTTTCGATAGTTCTTCTATAATTCGAAGTTTTTCTTCGGGAAGTTTTTCTGCATAGAAAGTTTCTACCTTCAATTTTTCAGCGACAGAAGCCGTACGCGATTGTTTATCTCCGCTCAAAATAACAGGATTAATGCCGACTTTGCGAAGGTAATTGATCGTGACCAAAGCCTCTGGTTTTAATTGATCGTTCATGTCAATTGAAGCCAAAACTTGTTCGTTTTGAGTGAGTTGTATTGTTTGGTTCCCCAGATTATTGGTGCCAGGCTTGGCACTAATTCGATAAAGATTTCCTTCTGCATCCTCTGCAAAAACGCCGATGCCTTTTTCCTCCGTCACTTTTAAATCATCCAAATGCACACCATTTACTTGCGAAGCCAAATCTCTTATTAATGAATGCGCAATAGGATGCGAAGAATGTTGCTCCATCTTGTAAATCAGCGCATTAACTAAAGTTTTATCTTCAATATGATACTCGATATTTTGAATATGAAAGTCGCCAGTAGTAAGCGTTCCCGTTTTATCAAATACCATATTTTTTATATTCGCAAAAAGTTCGACAGTTTGACCGCCTTTTACCAAGATCCCATTTTTCGCCAAGCGCCCCACGCCCACCATTACTGCGGTAGGCGTGGCTAGGCCCATCGCACAAGGGCAGGAAATCACCAGAACCGCAATGGAGTTCATTAAAGCTTTTTGAAAGGTCAAGTCAAAAGCAAAATGCCCAATTAATAGCGTCAATAATGCAATACCCAGCACGATCGGCACAAAAATCGCGCTGATTTTATCCGCAAGGCGTTGAATATCAGGCTTATTCTGCTGAGCAGTTTTCACCAATTCAATCATTTGACTGAGTAAAGTATCTCTGCCAATAGCCGTCACCTGTATTTGCAAATTACCCGATGTCACAATCGAAGCGCCGATCACTTTGTCGTCAATATTCTTTTCTATAGGAGCGCTTTCACCCGTAAGCATGGATTCATCCAAAGTTGCATTGCCAGAAACCACTATCCCATCGCTCGGAATTTTATCGCCTTCGTTCACTTGAAGAATATTATTAATTTGAATTTCATCTCGATTAATCGTCACAATCGTCCCAGAAGGCATAATGCGTTTGGCTTTTTCAACTTGGAGTTTGGTCAATTCGCCAATGGCAGTTGTCGTCTGCTTTACAGCACGGTGTTCAAACCAATTGCCCAACAAAACCAGCGTAATAATCGTAGCAGAAGTTTCATAAAAAATATAATTCGGTTCTTGCAAAATTGTTCCAATCAAGCTATAAATAAACGCTGCTGTGCTTCCTACAAAAATGAGTACGTCCATATTGGCAACGCCGGTGCGAATCAAGCCATTCCAGGCGCTTTTACCAAAATGTAATAAACCTATCATAAAAGCCGGCAGACATATTAATAATTGAAGCCAGTTATTATGCATAAATGTAAGATGCACCCCCAAGGACATCAAAATATGCCCTAATAGTAAAGGTGCAGTAAATATAGCGCTCATAATAAGCTTCCGCTCTAAAGTCCACCAGGGTTTCGTTTTTTCCTCTTCTACAACGGTATAACCCAGTTTGTGAATCCCTGCTTTTATTTGCTCCAGCGTCATCCGCTCCTCATCCGGGCGAAAGCGCACTTCCTTGGTCTGGAAATTCACGTACACATCTTGCAAGCCCTTACGCTCCAGGTATTTGGTGATACTCATTGCACAATTATTGCAATCCATTCCTTCCACTTTCAGTTCAATTATATTGTTTGCCATAGCTTGGTTGCTCGTATTTGATTTAGTACTTTTAAGCCCTTCAGTTCCGAAAAAACAAGCGTTTTTTTCAACTTTATGAATCTTACATCCTTATTTATTTCGGAGACTGTTTTAAAACATAACAAATTTAAACCTAATTCAGATTTTTTCTAAAAAACAAAAGCTTATGGACAAGAGAACGTTCCTAAAAACCGGTGTGCTGGCAACGGCAGTTGCCTTTATCAGGCCGTTTCACCTGATGTCGAACAATTCAAAGATTCAATTAAGCGAAGCGGAGCCTTTGCTGCCCGGCAATTTCCAACTGCCTGCATTGGCTTACAAATTTGATGCCTTGGAACCCCATATTGACAAAATGACAATGGAAATCCATCACGACCGACACCACGCTGCTTATGTGAACAACCTGAATAAAGGGGTGGACGGTACGCCCTACTTGAATATGAGCATCGAGCAAATTCTTGAATCGGTAAAATCGGGAGATGCAGCAGTGCGCAATAACGGCGGTGGTCACTACAACCATACTTTATTTTGGAAATTGATGAAACCCAATGGCGGCGGCGCTCCCAGTGGTCGTATGTCCGATTTTATTAATGCAAAATTTGGCTCGTTTGATAAAATGAAAGAACAATTTAATGCTGCCGCTACCAGTCGCTTCGGCTCAGGCTGGGCTTGGCTTTGTGTGAATAAGAATGGAGATTTGTTCATTACTTCCACACCAAATCAGGATAACCCATTGATGAAGAAGATTGTAAAAAAAGATTACGGCTTTCCGATTCTCGGCATCGACGTTTGGGAACACGCTTACTATCTCAAATATCAAAACAAACGTGCAGACTACATTGGCGCTTTCTGGAATGTTGTAAATTGGGACGAAGTGAACGCGCAGTATGATATGGCGATGAAAATGTTTGGAAAATAAAAATTAGAAATAGGGAATGTGAAAGGCGAAAATTCAAAAAGCTGTATTTTCAAATTTCACATTTCAAATCTTCCATTTGCAACCGTGATTGAAAAACAACCTTTAGAGCTAAACGCCGACTTCCAATACGCCCTCGACGCCATTGAAAAACAAGGCAGGCACTTATTCATTACCGGTCGCGCCGGCACAGGAAAGTCAACACTTTTGCAATTGTTCCGCAATACCACCCGCAAGAAAACGGTAGTGCTTGCGCCTACGGGTATCGCCGCGCTTAATGTTGGCGGGCAAACGATTCATTCTTTTTTTGGCTTTCCGCCAAGGTTGATTCCTAAAAGTGATATAAATAAACGCCGTGATCGCCGTTTGTACAAAAACCTCGAAGTATTGGTCATCGACGAAATTTCGATGGTACGTGCAGATTTGTTAGATAATATTGATTATTTCCTAAGGCTTAATCGTGAAAATCCCGCGCCATTTGGTGGCGTACAAGTCCTATTTTTTGGTGATTTGTTTCAATTACCTCCGATTATCGCTTCGGAAGTAGAACAAATGATGTTTCAATTGCAATATGATTCGCCCTATTTTTTTTCAGCTAAAGTGCTGGAAGATTTTAAAATGGAAATGATCGAATTGCAAAAAGTCTATCGCCAGGAAAATCGGCATTTTTTAAAATTGTTGGACGCTGTTCGATTAAATCGAATCGAATATGATACTTTGGGTGAATTGAATACGCGCTATTTACCTGAATTTCAAAGTCAAGATTTTTATATTACGCTCTGCGCTCGCAATAACCGCGCCGACACCATCAACCAAGCGGAATTGGAACGAATTCCGATGCCCATTCAAACTTACACCGCCATTATCACCGGCGATTTCAATCCCACCCTCTACCCTACCGATCCCGCATTGCGCCTCAAGCTCAGCGCCCAAGTCATGTTTATCAAAAATGACCCTAAAAAACAGTTTGTGAATGGCACTATTGGCAAAATTGTCAAATTAGAGAAAGATGCAATTACCGTGATGGTAGAAGAAAACGAACAACGCCGCTACGTGGAGGTAGAACCTTTGGATTGGGAAATCCTAAGATATAAAAGCACACTAGTAGATCCTAATAATATTGAAACAGAAGTCATTGGCACGTTTCGACAAATACCGCTCAAATTAGCCTGGGCCGTGACGATTCACAAAGCACAAGGCAAAACATTTGATAAAGTCATCATTGATCTTGGCACAGGTGCTTTTGAGCATGGACAAACCTACGTAGCGCTCAGTCGCTGTCGTACCCTTGAAGGAATCGTATTAAAACAGCCCATCCGACCGAAGGATATTCTGACCGATGAACGTATTGTAGAATTTTATGAGCAAAATTTTTGAAAATTAGAAAGAGAAATGATTACCTTAGCCCCGAAATCAACACCTAAAACCTATTTTTTACATGACGACGAGAAGAAGGACTAAGCGGCGACAAAAAATGAAAGAAGTACGCGAACAAAAAGAATCGCGCAAATTTATCCTTGTGGTTGTGGCCGCTACGATTATTTTGCTGGTACTGCTGTACGTTATTTTCCAAAACTCCTGATGAGCGTATCAAAACGGATAGCCTAATCCTAAATTGAAGTTTACAATATTATTAAAATTATAGCGACGCCAATTGTACCAATAGTCGCTTTCTACAACTTTGCTGCT
>JANRME010000378.1:0-3849 GCA_033761835.1 Saprospiraceae bacterium | reverse complement strand
GTCGTCCCTTATGACTTCGATTTCTCTGGGCTGGTCAACGCTTCTTACGCCTCGACTGATGCAACATTAGGAATTAAAACCGTCCGCGAGCGAAAATTTCTTGGCATGGCTCAATCACCAGAAGAATTAAAATCAACGATTGAACATTTCCAAGCACATAAAAAGGAGATATTTGACTATGTCCGAAAATTTAAGTTATTGTCTATGGAATCGCGCACCGACATCATTCAGTTTCTCGAATCTTTTTATCATTGTTTGGATGAAGGACTCGATTTGCAGACACCTGGGAAGTGTTGACTTGATGATTGAACGATCAAATGAATGGGGTATTCCAAATGGAAAACTTATTATTGCAAAAAATCCAGTGATATGTACATCTTTCTCATTACTTTGGTATGGGGGCTTTTTGCAGCTATGTTGTTTTTGAACCTCTACTTTCGTATCCGAGTTTTTAAAGTATATAAAACGTTGGTACAAAACAGAGTAGAATTTGGCGCGAGCCATGTCTTCAATCGCCAAAAAATGGAGGCAGAAATTTTTCCAAAATACCCACACATGAAACAGGAGATTGAAACCTTTGTGCGGCATTTGCGCTATTCGATTCAGATGGCAACAGTGTTAGCAGCCCTAATCACGCTATTTGGAGCAGTGTTGATGTATTATCGTTGAGTTGGCTGCATAAAATTGCTATCATTTCAAAATTCTTTCTCGAAAATTTTTATTTGTTTTTCAGCTCAATCGCTTCGATTTATTTTTCAAATATTCAGAATCAAAGTATCTGATTTCAGAATAATAGCATTACTATTTTTTAACATTAGTTTAACTACCTTCTTCAAAAACATTATTTTATTTTTTCTGTTATTTGCATTGTACAAAACAAGTCTTTTGTACCTTCTTCTAATGTCCCGTTTGGTACACATTCTTTTTAGAACTAACTGAAATAAGATTTTTATTTAATTAGCAAGGTTCAAAACCATACTGCTATTGAAAATTAGTTTATTATTTTAACTTTGTCAAAGTAAAACTACTATATAAAAAAGTAAAACCATGAAAGAAAATTTCAGCAATTACTTCAAAGAGTTTCGTAGCGATCTCCCTTCTGGGTTGGTTGTATTTTTGGTGGCCTTGCCCTTGTGCTTAGGTATTGCATTGGCCTCTGGAGCGCCACTCTTTTCAGGTATTATCACTGGAATTATCGGTGGTATCGTAGTAGGATTGCTAAGTGGATCACACCTTAGTGTGAGTGGTCCTGCTGCAGGATTAACGGTGATCGTCTTGAGTGCTATCACGGAATTGGGTGCTTTTGAAATCTTTCTGTTGGCGGTAGTGCTGGCCGGTGTTATTCAAATCATTATGGGCTACTTCAAAGCCGGTATCATTGGACTTTATTTTCCTTCTTCGGTCATCAAAGGGATGTTAGCAGCCATTGGTTTAATTTTGATTCTCAAGCAATTACCGCATTTTCTTGGCGTTGATCAGGAGGCTTTCGGCACTACCCAATATGGTGATGGACATGGACACAACACGTTTACGAATTTTTTCTTTGCACTCCAACATATTCAAGCTGGAGCATTTATAGTAGGAATACTTTCATTGGCAATCCTTATTCTCTGGGAAAGACCATTGATAAAAAAGCAAAGCTGGTCAAAAATTGTTCCTGGAGCCTTGGTGGCAGTAGTTGTGAGCGTTATTATCAATATCGTTTTTAGCATCTTTTTCCCAACTTTAGCGATCGAGGCGTCGCATTTGGTGAAATTGCCCATTTTAAACGGCGGAAGCCCCGGCACCGAAAACATCCTAACCTTACCTGATTTCACTGCTATTGCGAATCCTTTGGTATGGAAAACGGCACTGGTGATTGCCATCATTGCCAGCTTAGAAACTTTGCTCAGTGTGGAAGCAGTGGATAAACTTGACCCACACAAGCGCCGCACGCCAACCAACCGCGAACTCAAGGCCCAAGGTGTCGGCAATATTATAGCTGGTTTGCTCGGCGGTCTGCCAATGACAGCGGTGATCGTACGTAGTACAGCCAATTTGGAGTCGGGTGCAAGAACCAAAATGTCGGCGGTTTATCATGGCATTTTCCTATTGGCAGCGGTTTTACTAATTCCTAATATTTTGAATTTGATCCCGCTCTCTGCTCTGGCAGCCGTATTGCTGATGGTAGGTTATAAATTGGCGAAACCGAAACTCTTTATGCAGCAATATAAAAATGGGTGGGAGCAATTTATTCCCTTCGTAGTCACTATTATAGCAATTTTATTTACTGATTTGCTCATTGGTATCACTATTGGTATGGTTGTCGGCGTTTTCTTTATTCTTAAAGCCAATTATAAAACCCCTTATTTCTATCATGCAGAAGACCACCCTGAACGCGATGGCCACAAACAGATTACTATCGTATTAAGCGAACACGTCTCTTTTATTAATAAAGCCAGCTTGCAACTAACGTTGGAACATCTGCCAGCAAATAGTTTGGTGACGATTGATGGTTCTCGCAGCCAAGATATTGATTTCGATGCACTGAATATTATCAAGGATTTTGCCAGCACTGCAGATGAACGTAATATTCAACTGGTGGTTAAAAATTTACCAGGCAACATAAATCTAAATTAAAATATAAATCCAATTTGATGATATTATTTATATAAAGGCATAAAATTTTACAAAGCAGTAAAACCAGATTATGTCATGCAAATATTATTCGATGTTTTGAGGCAGTATCATTATGGTAATAATGAATTCTCTCAAAACCACCCATATCTAAAACCTAAAGAGACTAAACCAGTTGTGCCAAGTGTACTTTGGATTGGGTGCTCGGATAGTCAGGTAATACCGCATGAGGTATTAGGATTACAATCTGGAGAAGTGCTTGTGTATCAGAATATTGCCAATCAGGTTAGGCTGGAAGATGCTGGCTTTCGATCTATTTTACAATATGCTTTGGAAGAATTACATATAAAACGTATCATAATATGCGGGCATTATGAGTGTAGTGGTGTGCGCCTTGCTTTAAAAGCGTTTGATCAACAAAATGAATATGAATATTCGGACAATCCATTTAGTAATTGGGTAAATGAAATTAAATATCTTGCTTATCGTCATTGGTCAAAATTACATCAGATATTAGATTTTAAAATGCGCTGCCAGCGATTGGCGGAGCTGAATGTATTGGCGCAAGCTCAGAAATTATATCAAGATGATAATTTTATGAATAATCAGGATGATGTAAAAATTATACCCTGGATTTTTGACCAAGAACGCTATAAAGTAGTCGATTTATCTTGTGAATATGATCGGCAGCTTATTACAATAGTGTAAAGCTTATTATGAACTGATCTTATAACCAACGCTTTCGACGAAAGTAAATAAACATACAAATGGTAATGAATATCATAATACCCCAAATAATAAAATAGCCATAATGCCAGTGTAATTCGGGCATATTGTCAAAATTCATACCATAAATCCCGACAATAAAGGTAAGCGGAATAAAAATCGTAGAAATAATAGTAAGCAATTGCATAATATTATTCATACGATAACTGATTTCCGACAAATAAAGATCATATAAACCATTCAGTATATCACGGTAGGTTTCCACCATATCAATTACTTGCACAATATGATCGTACAAATCCCGCGTAAATACATCGGTATCTTTTTGCACAATCGGGCAGTCGGTCTTTACAAACCAGTTAATCGCTTCCCGCAAAGGTAGAATGGATTTACGCAGCATCAACATCTGCGATTTGAGTTGATGTATTTTGCCTTTGGTCTGATTATCAGGCTTATACATCACTTCTTCTTCGAGCGACTCTATGATTTCCTGGAGTTGATCCAGCA
>JANRME010000377.1:0-19382 GCA_033761835.1 Saprospiraceae bacterium | reverse complement strand
TAGATTTGAAATAAACAATCAACAACAATCAATTAATGGAGCCAATACTTGCTGTAAAAGACTTAAAAAAGACTTATATCATGGGTAGTACGCAGGTACACGCCCTTCAATCAGTTACCCTTGATATTTATAAAAATGAATATGTGGCATTAATGGGACCTTCGGGTTCCGGTAAATCCACTCTAATGAACTTGTTGGGCTGCTTGGATTCTCCGACTGACGGTGAATACTATCTAAACGGTACAAATGTAAGTACTATGACAGACAGTGAGTTGGCCGAGGTGCGCAACAAAGAGATTGGGTTTGTATTTCAAACCTTCAACCTATTGCCACGCCTTTCTGCGCTCGAAAATGTAGCATTGCCGTTGGTTTATGGTGGTATTGGCAAAACAAAGCGTTTGGAACGCGCTCAGGAAGTGCTCGAATCAGTGGGCTTGGGTGATCGTATGGATCACAAACCCAATGAATTATCAGGTGGGCAGCGCCAACGCGTAGCAATTGCTCGGGCCTTGGTGAACCATCCTTCGATTATTTTGGCGGATGAACCTACAGGTAACCTCGATTCTAAAACTTCGATAGAGATTATGCACATTCTGGACGAACTGCATCGGCAAGGTAACACGATTATTCTGGTAACACACGAAGCGGATATTGCTGAATATGCTCATCGCGTAGTGCGTATGCGCGATGGCTTGATCGAAAGCGATGTTAAAAAAGAACATATAGCGCATTAAAGTAATGTAAAAAATATTTATCCTTATCATTCGTTTGTAGCCTCTTTCGGGAGGCTTTTTTATTTTTAAATTGTTTCAAATAATAGTCAAGCAGTTTTATGCTCAACAGGCAATAAATTTGATAGCAACATTTTATAAAAATCATTAAATAATATAATTGCAATGAATTGATTTAAGTAGCCGAACAGTTTAATAGTCAATAGTCGAAAGTCAATAGTTAGTAGTCAAAAGTTTTATTTCGTTGAAAATCAATAGCTTACCTAAATGAAAATCTATATTTTATTTAGAGCAAATGCTTATAAATATTTAAATCTAAGTGATGAATTGATAAATTTGAAAAATGGCAACAAAAATTTATACCAAAACCGGTGACAAAGGCGAAACCGCACTATTTGGCGGAAAACGCTTACCTAAAAATCATTTGCGCATCGAAGCTTATGGCACGGTGGATGAACTCAATTCTTGGATAGGCCTATTGCGCGACTGTATCGAACCGGCAGCGGTGCGGCACTTATTAAAGGAAATTCAGGATCGTTTGTTTACATTGGGTTCTAATCTCGCCAGTGATCCCGACAAGGAAATGATTACCCCCGATATTTTTGAAACTGACGTGGAACGACTTGAGCAAGAAATGGATGCTATGAATGAGGTTTTGCCGGTATTGAAAAATTTTATTTTACCTGGCGGGCATATAACGGTTTCCTATTGTCATATCAGCCGTTGCGTATGTCGCCGTAGTGAGCGCAATGTGGTGGCATTGGCACAGCAAGAACAGGTAGATGAAATCATTATTCGTTATCTCAATCGCTTGTCGGATTATCTTTTTGTGCTTGGAAGGAAAATCGCTCAGGATTTGGGTGCAGAAGAAGTTATTTGGAAGCCGAGAAAGAAAGACTAAGTGACAGCAAGACTTAGCGTCTGAGAGAATTGACTCAGAAAATTTGTTTATATTTGTAATACTATGAGTAAATGGAACAACATCAAGGCTCAATTACCTAATATCACCCGATATTTAATTATTCTGGGCGTTATCGCATTTATCAGCTTTCTTTTTCCCAAGAGTTTGCAATTTAAATACGAATTTGAACGTGGTCAAACCTGGCGGCACGAAGAGGTCATCGCTCCTTTTGACTTTGCTATCAAAAAGACGCAGGCTGAGATGGACTCCGCGGTCGAACAGTTGAGTGCAGAATTCCCACCTTATTATGAGATGAATCTTGACATCGTCAAAGAACAAAAGCGAACCTTTGCAAAAGCCTTTGGGCAGCAGTTGAACGCCACCAAAAACGACGAGCAATTCCAGGATGTAAAAGTACGCCCGGACCGTTATCTAAATTATGGAAATGATTTCTTAGATCGCATTTACGATCATGGCATTATCCAATTATCACCTGCGCATGATGGCAAAAGCAAGGATTTTGTGTTTAATTTGTTGAAAAACAATGCTTCCCAACCACAGACGCTGGAATATTTTTACACCCTCAATTCTGTCAAATCTCTACTGACCGATTCTTTGCCTTATAGCCAATTGCAAGAGCCTGATTTTTTGTACCCTTTGCTGGAAAATGCCATTCAACCCAATGTTTTTTACAACGCCGATATTACCTCCAAATTTCTGAATGAAGCGTTGGCAAAAATCTCCACTACACGTGGACTGGTGAAACAAGGCGATATTATCATTGCTCGTGGCAATGTCGTCACCGATGAAATATTTCAACAATTGATTTCCTTGAAAGAGCAATATGAACTGGACGTGACAACGCGCCGCTCTTCATGGTTGGTGTTTGTCGGGTATTTTTTGCTCACGACTCTAATCGTCGGTATTTTTTCGATTTATCTTTCCATGTTTGCTAATAAAGTTTTTCGCAAGCATAAAGAATTGTTTTTCATTTTATTGTGGCTGTTGATTTATGGATATTTGGTATTCGCTGTTGAGAAAACTGATGCACTAAATGCTTATATGATTCCATTTTGTATCGTACCCATTGTCATCAGGACATTTTACAATAATCAATTGGCTATTTTTACGCATATTTCGGTCGTCTTGATTGCCAGTTTTCTTTCGTCTTTGGGTTATGAGTTTACGCTGCTGCAAATTCTTGCAGGCATTGTAGTATTATTAAGCGACATCAACACGCGCAACTGGTCGCAGTTTTTCTCCTCCATGTTGTACATTTTTCTTACCTATGCCTTAGCATTCTTGGGCTTGTCACTCATACAGGAAGGCAGTGTTCAAGGTATTGATGGGTCGGTGTTTACCGCTATTTTTATCAACTCTTTTTTGACAATGCTGGCATATCCGCTGATTCCATTGCTGGAGCGCCTTTTTGGCTTTACCTCGCACATCACGCTCATGGAACTGACCGATATGAACCGCCCGTTGTTGCGGGAGTTGAGTATCAAAGCCCCCGGCACCTTACAGCATTCGATGCAAGTGGCTAATCTGTCTGAAGCCGCCGCTCGAAAGATTGAAGCCGATTCCCTATTGGTGAAGGTCGGAGCTTTGTATCACGACGTTGGTAAAGCTAAAAATCCCGGTTTTTTTGTTGAAAATCAAAACGGCAACAATCCACACGAAAACAAATCGCCACTCGAAAGCGCTAAACTTATTATAGAGCACGTACCTGAAGGCATTGCGATGGCGAAAAAGCATCGACTACCCTCTGTGGTTATTGATTTTATCAGGACCCATCATGGTACTACACGGGTCGAATATTTTTATAGAAATTACATAAATGTCAATCCTGAAATAAAAGTGGATGAAACAGACTTCCGTTATCCTGGGCCGAAACCTCGAAGCAAAGAAGAAGCAATACTGATGATGGCAGATAGCATTGAAGCAGCTTGCAAAAGTTTGAAAAACCCTACCGAAACGCAAATCAATGAAATGATTGATAAGATTGTGACTGGTAAAATTTCCAATGGACAATTGGATGATTCTAAAATCAGTTTCCGCGAAGTAGAGATTTGCAAAAAGGAATTCAAAAAGTTTATGAAATCTGTTCACCACGCTCGCATTGAATACCCGGAAGAAAAAAAGACACAGGAGACTTCTATTATGGAGGACAAGTGATTTATTAAAATCATGGTGTTGAATGACCAAAATCATAGCCTTTACTATTCATTGAAGTTATTTTGCAATAAAAACCGAATAAAGCCATGATTAAAAATATATTAGTACCAACCGATTTTTCTGAAACAGCCAAAAATGCCTTCTTTTATGCACAAGCACTGGCAAAAGTGGTAGGCGCAAAGCTAAAAGTGATACACGTCTTTATGCCAAGTGCGGAGACAGAATACCCTAATTTTGTGCCACCGGTGGCTGATTACCTCAAGGTACGGGAGGATATGCTAAAAGATTTTATGGCAGAAGTTGACCCCGAGGGCAAGCTTGAAAATGATATTTTGATTGGTTTCGCGGCGGATGAAGTCATCACAGCTTCCAAAAATTATGACCTTGTTGTGATGGGAACAACCGGTTCGGGCGGAATTTTGAATAAACTTTTTGGCAGCGTCTCGTCCAACTGCGCGCAAAGAGCGCATTGTCCAGTTTTGTTGATTCCAAAAGGAACAACTTTTGATAGTTTTAAAGAAATTCTTTATGCCAGCAACTACGAATCGGCGGACGATGAGTTGATTGAAGCTTTGATGGAGTTCAACAAACCTTTTGGTGCAAGCATCCATTTCGTGCACGTGCGCGATGATGATAGCAATTTTGAAAAAACGAAAGAAGAAATCTTTGAGGAACTTTTTAAGAATGGCGAACCTTCGTTTGGATTTCATATCGCCGAAACCGACGCAGAAACGGTTGCCGAGGGCTTAGGAGAATACGCAATGGCACATAATATTGACCTGGCAGTGATGGCGCACCGGCATCGCAACTTTTGGGAAGGTTTTTTTCATAGAAGCCAAACCAAGCAATTGGCATTAGCCACGCAAATGCCTTTATTGGTTTTCCATTGTAATTGAAATTTATTGGGTCACTTTTATTTTGATAAGCTTGCTATTAAAGGACGGCGGCAAGTCACCAGTTTGAATACCAAGGGCAAACACATATTCGCCAGCTGGCATATTTGGAATACTAAAATTTACTTTTGCAGCAAGTGTTTTTTGAGGAAGTAGCTGATTGACAGGTGTTTTAAAATTTACTTTTGTAATATTTTTTATTTTTTCCTTTTCAAAATCATAAAAAATAGCTACTATTTGAAGTGGCATATTCCCAGCATTCATTTGAATCGTATGATAGTAGGGATTTTCTATTTCGATAGATAATGATACACTTTTATTGATTGTATGTTCTGAAGGGATCTTAAAATCGAAGTTTATCTTTTGTGTAATTTGCAGACTATCAATGAATTTTAATTTGAAAATTTTGCGTGTCAATTTAAGATTTTGACAATAACGACAATTCCAAAGCGGCTGCCCGGCCATCGCTACACGCTGATTGTGTAATGCTTTTTCCCAATCCCAGATATCAAACTGGTTTTTGCGATAATTGGCATCTGTAAAGGAATAAGCCAACTCGCCTGTGTAAAATGTGTAAAGAGAAGGATCTCGGTAGGAATTTTGAAAAATAATCGGCAGCCCTTTTGCTTTTTCCTGCAATTCGCTGACCCAGACGCTGCGGTGAAAATTGCTTTTCCAGTTAAAAATATTGCCCTTAATCAAAGCAATTCTGGCAATTAACAATAAGCCAAAGGACAATAAAGCTAAGCGTTTCAGCCATTGTGCAAAAATGAAATTATTATCCCGAACTGCGTATTTCCAGGTGAGTATTACAAAAGGAATGCTTAAAAGCACTGTCCATTGTGGTTCTACGTGCCCTTTGGAGGTGGTGTATAAGAAAAAGAACCAAAATCCGAAGATAATGAATAAAAATGCTCTATAAAGCGCATCTTTATTTACTTGCCGAAATAATGAAATTAAAATAAATGGAAATAATAATGGATTGAAAATCAAAAATTGATTTAATATGTAATTGGCGGTATGCTTTAACTCGTAAGGGTCGTCGCGACCAACTAAATGATAACGAAACGATGGAAAATCTTGACTATATTGCCAATACAAATGCGGAAAAAATAACATTGCTCCAAAAATGGACGCGATATAAAATTGTGGTTTTAATAATAATCTCCAATTGGAAAGCAGCGTGAAGAAAATTAATAATATACCGTGATATTTACTATATAATAAAGCTGCCATGCAAGCGCCTAAGAATAAAGTATTAAACCAGGTTTCTTTTGTTACAAATTTTTGATAAAAATAGAAAAACCACGCCGCAAAAAACAACAATGGCGAATCGGGTGTAGCGATAAAGCCATATACCTGAAGCATGGGCATGGCGACTAATAATGTAATTAGCGTCCAAATTTTTGATTTTTCCTGCGGCTTGCCCAGTATTAACCAAATACCATAGAAACTGCCGATTTGTAATAAAATTATTCCAAGGCGAACGCCTAATTCATTTTTAATCAGGGCATAACCAAGTTTTATTAAAATAGCAATTGCCGGTGGGTGGTCGAAATAACCCCAATCTAATTCTTTGGAATACATCCAATAGTAAGCTTCATCGGGGTCTAATTGGGTGAAAGCAGCTTGTAAAACATTTAGTATCAACCAAATGCAAAGGAAGAATAAAAAAAGTTTTTTATCATTTAAATCCCTCATCATAAAATAATAAAGGATAATATTAACTTATAATATAATCCTCACTTTATATAATTTTCCGACTTCCAATTTGGCATTATTCTTTCCAAATCCCTTTCAATTCTTCATAAGTAATGGTAAAATCGGTTGGTCCCAACACATAGGCCGCTGCTTCGTAAGCATTATATACAAAATACAAGCCTTTGTCGGTGATAGCGATATTGGCAGGAAAAAAGAAGCCTTCGCCCCAGAAGAAACCTTCTTCGTTCCAATCTGCAGTAGGTGCAAGCTCGCGTGCCTCGCGGAATTTGGCCTCTGCCAATTGCTTCAAGCGAGTTGTGTCACTTACCATTTGAATGGGCTCTAATTTTGCACCTGTGGCGGCATCAAAATTAAGCAGCATAGAATAGCCATTCGGATGCGCACCTCCGGCATAAGAATAAGTAGAAATCTCAATGGATACATACTTCGGCGATTGATACAATACTTTGCCATCAGTATCTATTACCCAGGGGGTTACATATTCAGGGCCATCCTTTAAAAATGTTTCGTATCCGCCAATAAAACCAGCGGCAGCCTTTTCCAAATCATTCGGCGCTGCATCCGGCGATTCCTCAAAAATGCCAACGCTTTGCACGAGGTACGACATAATGCTATCATTAACAGCCTTCATGGCCTCGGCGCTGCCCTGCGTGGCCATCGGATATGTGAGGGATACTTTCGCACAACGTATGGTATCGGTTTTGCAAGTACTGGATTCCATATTAAAAACCCGTTCTTCAAAAACGAGTGGCGTAATTGCTTGATTTTATTGTGATTGTTTGACGTTGTTGCAACTAAATACGGTTACTATAAGCAAGAATGAAGCGACCGTTTTGAGGATTTGCATATAGAATAGATTAAATGATAAAATTGGCTTGATGAATTGCTTTTCGGTGACGAAATTACAAATTTTGGTTTCAATTACTCTAAAATATAACAGCCTTGAGATTTATAATGGAAAATTTCTTTTCAGCATTCTCAAAACATCAAAATAATTTTTTATTCTTGGAATCTAAACGACACCTAATATGCCTTCGACACCAACGAATCTAACAACAGTAGAAAAAAAGACCATCCGCACTGTAATTCTTGCCTCTTCTGTCGGTACGCTAATCGAATGGTACGACTTTTACATTTTTGGCGCTTTGGCATCTATTATTTCGACTAAATTTTTTCCATCCATTAATCCCACTGCCGCTTATCTCTCTGTGTTGGCAACTTTTGCGGCGGGTTTTGTGGTACGCCCTTTTGGTGCATTGGTATTCGGGAGGTTGGGCGATTTGGTAGGACGCAAATACACTTTCCTGCTCACACTTATCATTATGGGTGGCTCTACCTTTGCTATCGGGCTCGTACCTGGTTATACAACGATTGGCGCAGCAGCACCCATTACTGTATTGATTTTAAGGCTTTTACAAGGCTTGGCGCTCGGCGGAGAATACGGCGGTGCAGCCACTTATGTTGCAGAGCATTCGCCTGGGCATCAAAGAGGTTATTATACCAGTTGGATTCAAACCACCGCAACTTTAGGACTTTTTCTGGCACTCGGTGTTATTCTGCTCACTCGAAACTCCCTTCAGTTGGAAGCCTTTAATGACTGGGGCTGGCGGATTCCTTTTCTGATTTCAATTTTTCTGATTGCCATTTCCATTTACATTCGCCTCCGGATGAACGAATCGCCGCTATTTCAAAAAATAAAAGAAGAAGGCACTATTTCTAAAAACCCAATCAAGGAATCTTTTGCGCATCGGGCGAATATGAAAATGGTGCTGCTCGCATTGTTTGGCGCCACGATGGGGCAGGGCGTAGTGTGGTACACTGGGCAATTTTATGCGCTTTCTTTTATTGAAAAAACTTGCAATATTGAGTTTGTCGAAGCACGAAATATTATTTTGATTGCCTTAGTCTTAGCGACCCCGCTTTTTATATTTTTTGGGTGGTTGAGCGACCGCATTGGGCGCAAAGCGATTATGATGACTGGAATGATGCTTGCAATCATTACATATCGACCGATTTATAAAACGATGTATCATATTTCTGACGTCGCCCAAAAGCAAGAAGTTGCCCAATCTACTACCAATCCAAATAATGAAACAACCGTTATCTTGAAATCTTATGCAGATAACACTACTTATAAAGAAACAATTAAAAATATTTCCAGCCCTAAACCATCCGTTACAAAAGAAGTCAATCTTGGTACACGCTCTTATTGGTTGATGATTTTGCTTATTTTTATTCAGGTGGTGTATGTGACGATGGTGTATGGCCCAATCGCTGCCTTTTTGGTGGAGATTTTCCCAACCCGCATCCGCTACAGTTCTATGTCGCTGCCCTATCATATTGGCAATGGCATCTTCGGTGGACTCACGCCTTATATTGCAACTCGCTTAACGACTCATTTGGACGATCCTTTTGCTGGTTTGTGGTGGACGATTGCCATAGCAGGATTGTGTTTTATCATTGGTATGATTTATATGTCTAATAAAATTGATGAAAACGTTGCAGACTAATGTCGATATTGAATTTTTTAATTATTAATCGTCGAATGATAATTCATAAATTAAACATAACCATTCAAAATTAAATGAAGTGAATACATTAAAAAGATATTTGGGAATTATTTGGATGCTGTTAGGCCCTGCAAGCATTGTTTATGCGATATGGAATGCGGCCCTTGAGCTTTCACCAAATGCCAAAACGCCTCCTACGCAGGAAACATACACTTTTTGGATCATCATCATCGCTATCTTTGTACCAATTGCTATTGGTATATCTCTCATGGGCTATTACGCCTGGCATGGGGATTACGATCATTTGGACGAAGAACGCGGCGTTCCTGAATAAAATCAATCTAAAAGTCGTTTTCAAAATTCCAATATTCCGCTTACATTTCTGCATCTAAATTTTGATTGCTTCGTACAAATGAATCAAATTAAAGACACCATGACACTCCGTATCAAAACCTTTGAACAATATCAAACTGCCTACCAAAAAAGCATAGATGACCCTGAAGAATTCTGGGCCGAGCAAGCAGAAAGCTTCCATTGGCGCAAAAAATGGGACAAAGTGCTGGAATGGGACTTCCGAAAGCTCGATGTAAAATGGTTTATCAATGGAAAATTGAATATTACCGAAAACTGCTTAGACCGACATCTCGAAACCCGCGGCGACCAAACCGCCATCATCTGGGAACCCAATAATCCCAACAATCCCAACAAAACGTATACCTACCGCCAACTCCACGCCGAAGTATGCAAAACCGCTAATGCTTTAAAAGCCTTAGGCATCGAAAAAGGCGATAGAGTTTGCTTCTATATGCCCATGATTCCTGAACTGGCGATTGGCGTGCTGGCTTGTGCGCGTATCGGGGCGATTCACTCGGTGGTTTTTGCTGGCTTTTCAGCGAATGCGCTGGCTGATCGAATCAAAGATGCGAGTTGTAAAATGGTGATTTGTTCGGATTTTAATGACCGAGGCCCCAAGCATATTCCTGTAAAAGCTGTGGTGGATGAAGCAATTGCCATGGATTGCGACAGTATTCAAACCGTTTTGGTACATAAAAGCACCACCCAGGAAGTGCCAATGGTTGACGGACGCGACCGTTGGTGGCACGAAGCAGTGAACCCGCAAAGTCCTGATTGCCCCGCCGAAGAAATGGACGCCGAAGATATGCTCTTCATTTTGTACACTTCCGGTTCCACCGGCAAGCCCAAAGGCGTGGTGCATACCTGCGGTGGTTACATGGTGTACACCAAATATAGTTTTGAGAACGTATTTCAATACGATCCGGGCGATATTTATTGGTGCACGGCCGATATTGGTTGGGTCACAGGACACTCCTATATTGTCTATGGGCCTTTGCTGGCGGGCGCTACCACCATTATGTTTGAAGGCGTTCCTACCTATCCCGATGCGAGTCGTTTCTGGCAAGTTTGCGAAAAATACAAAGTGACCCATTTTTACACCGCGCCCACGGCCATCCGCGCGCTCCAGGCGATGGGCGATCATTACACCGAAGGGCATGACCTGAGTACCCTCAAAGTCTTGGGCAGCGTGGGCGAACCCATCAATGAAGAGGCATGGCGCTGGTACCACGATAAAATCGGAAAGGGCAATTGCCCTGTGGTGGACACCTGGTGGCAGACGGAGACCGGCGGTATTATGATTTCACCTTTAGCGGGCATCACGCCTTTGATTCCAACTTACGCAACGCTTCCCTTGCCTGGCGTACAACCTTGCCTTGTGAATGCAGAAGGACAGGAAATCCTCGAAAACGATGTAGAAGGAATGCTCTGCATCAAATTCCCCTGGCCTTCGATGATCCGCACCACCTATGGCGACCACGAACGCGCCCGGCTCACTTATTTCTCTACTTTTGATAATAAATACTTCACCGGAGACGGCGCTCGCCGCGACGCGAAAGGCAATTATCGCATCATTGGTCGCGTGGACGATGTGATGAACGTTTCTGGCCATAGAATTGGTACAGCCGAAGTAGAAAACGCCATTAATTTGCACCCGAAAGTAGTCGAATCGGCGGTGGTGGGCTATCCGCACGACATCAAAGGGCAGGGTATCTATGCTTATATTATTACCTCCGACGCTATTACCGATGAAGCTGTTTTCAGAAAAGAAGTAGCCGACGTGGTTGCTAAGGAAATCGGCCCGATTGCCAAACCCGATAAAATCCAGATCGTCTCCGGCTTGCCCAAAACCCGCTCCGGCAAAATCATGCGCCGCATCCTACGCAAAGTAGCTTCCAATGAATTAGACAGTCTGGGCGATACTTCCACTTTATTGAACCCGGAAGTAGTGGAAGAAATTAAAGGAGGTTCGTTGGTAAAAGATTAAAGTATCTCTTGGATTATAGATAAAGTCGGAAGTAGAACCCTACGCTTCGTACTTCCAACTTCCGACTTCCCACTTCCCACTTCCCTCACGCTCCCACAATCACCTCCACCACATCGCTGGGCTGCCCAATCTCCACATCCTTAACGACCCCAATGAGGCGGTACTCCCAATGCTCCGGCACAGCGGGATTTTCCAGTACAATGCGCTCTTCATAAGGGCTATTATTATCGCGCGCCCGAAACTGCCATTCTACCTTACCCTTTTGGCGCCTATACACATTCACGCCATCAATGCCCTTTTTCTGAAATTTGATGCGCACCATACCGCCGGAGACGTCCGCTTTGGGCTTGGGTTTGAACGTGACAGGGTCAAAACTACTCTTGCTGCCAATAATGCCTAACTCCTGTCCGATGGCTTCGGTGTAATTTTTGTGGGCTTTAATCCGCGCTATTTCTTTGCGCAATCTGTTTAAAAAAGTAGTGCGCCGTTCGTTTTTGAGAGCGACCGATTTGGCGACCTCTTCTTTTTTGGTAGCCACATCCTGAACCGCCTCCGACAAGGAATTGCTCTGCGCATCAAATTCAGATAAATCCTTCGTGGATAAGCCAAGATCATTGCCATACGCCGCCGCCTTGGCATTGAAATTTTTGAGCCAGATGAGTAGCTCCGCATCATTAGAGGGAAGATAATCTCTCATGGGTTGTGCAAATTTAGTTTATGAAAAAAAGAAAATAATAAATGTTTTTGGAACAGATAGATTTCCTCAAGCTTTGAGATTTAGGAAATCTGGCAGAAAGCCATAGGCAAGCTTGTGTGTAATGATATTGAGTACAACAAATATAAAGACAGCGATTGATATTTCAAATAGGGGCGTAAAAAATTCTTTGCTTGAATAAATGCTGGCAAAAACTCAACCCGGGCAACCCTGGACGCCATTTGGGGACTCCTGGCTCCCATTTTGGAGTTCCCAGGTCAGATTTGGGAAGTCACGAGTGGCATTAGAGAACTCCCTGACGCGATCTGGGAAGTCCAAAATGAGGTTAGTGACCTCCCAGATGAGACCCGTGACCTCCCGCATGGGATTTGGGATGTCCCAAGTGCGAGCCAGGGTGTCCAAAATTGAACCCAGGGTGTCTTATTTTGAAAATGGGAAGGCAAAAAGGACAGCCGAGGCAGTTTTCCTAAATCTTCAAGATTTAGGAAAACTTAAAAACTCATTCAAGCCGACCCCGATGACAATAAATTTGTAGATTGTGCCATCGCCGCCAATGCGGATTTCATCGTAAGTGATGACGCGCATTTCAATGCCTTGAAAAATATTGAATTTCCAGTCGTGAAAGTGATTGGCAAAGCTGCGTTTTTGGAAATGCTATTTGAACCGTGATGCTTTGTACGGGCGACTTCAGTCGCCCATGTAAAAAGTAGGACGGCGACTGAAGCTCGCCCGTACATCAGGAGGGACGTTCCCCACCAGGTACTAGCCCCGCCTTTCCTCGATGTATTTGCCCCGACCAAGGGTCGGGACAGGACGGCTATCGGACTATGCTCTACGCACGCTCGACAGGAAGCCCCTTGCCGCCTGCCGACTCTGGCGGAAAGCAATGCGCACAGTCCCGCACCAACCGAAAACCAACATTGTTGTTCGAGTTGTTGTTCCTGTTGCGATAGGCAACCCGACAGTTCGACTCATTATTATTGTTCCAGGAACCGCCGCGGATAACCCGCACAGAAGCACTTTACACAGCCGCCCTATATCGTAAAATTAAAAAAAAAATTCGTCCCGACCTACGGTCGGGAAAAAAGAAAAAAAAGGGTAAAAGTTTAAAAGCGCTCAAGGGTAATTTAGTCCCGCACCAACCGAAAACCAACATAGTTGTTCGAGCTGAGGTTGTACCAGTTGCGAGAGGCAACCCGACAGTACGACCCAAAATTAATGTTCCAGGAACCGCCGCGGATAACCCGCACAGAACAGTCGCCTTTGAGCCAGGCGCTACCATTAGTGGGTGCACCTTTGTAATTTTCATTCCAGCAATCTTGCACCCATTCATATACATTCCCGCTCATATCGTACAAGCCGAGTTCATTGGCTTTTTTCTGCCCGACGGGATGGGTTTTACTACCTGAATTGCTACCATACCACGCCACCTCATCCAAATTTTTACTGCCACTGTATTCAAAACCACCACTCTTCGCGCCACCCCGCGCCGCGTACTCCCACTCGGCTTCGGTAGGCAGGCGGTAGTTTTGACCGGTTTTCTCACTCAGCCATTTGCAATAAGCGGTGGCATCGTCCCAACTGACATTGATGACCGGGCGCTTGCCGTGTCCCCAGCCTTCGTCGGCGGGCTTTTGGCGCTTGGTGGCATCGCAGAAGGCGTCGTATTCGTCGAAGGTCACTTCGTATTTGCTGATGTAGAAGTCGGAGACGGTGACGGTGTGGATGGGTTTTTCATAAGCGTATTCATTGCTACCCATTTGGAAGGTGCCGCCTTTTACCAAGACCATTTTGGGCTTTAGAGCATCGAAAGGTTCATTGTCTGTAGTGGTTTCTTGCCCCCCAGCCCCCGAAGGGGGTGTCACCGCAGGCTCGGTTTTGACAGGTTCTTCTTTTTCCTTAGCCCCCGAGGGGAGGGTTTCCGTCTTTGCGGGTTCAGTTGCTTTCTGCACGGTCGTATCGGTAGTAGCTGATTTTTCCTTTGTTTGTAAAATTGCAGGTGTAGTCGGCTGAATGTTTTGTAATTTTTTTACCATATCAGCTGACAGTGTTTGTTGCCCTCCCTGTCTTGAAGGAAGCGTCTGCGTTTGTTGCAGCACTTTTTGCACTTCGGGTGTATAGCGTCCGTTGGGGAAGGTTTTGACAAACTGCTGCAAGGAGTCGCGGTTGGTGGTGGTTTTGATGCGCTGCCAGGTTTTCTCTTCGAGTTGTTGGAGTTGTACCGTAGCGTCATCTGCGCGTTTGCCCTTCGGAAAAACTTCGAGGAATTGTTGCAAAGCAGCAGGTTCGGTCACCGATTGTACTTCCTGCCAGGCTTTTTCCTCGAGTTTTTGCAGTTCTATTTCAGCTTGCTCTTTGTATTCGCTCTTTTCAAAGGTTTCGATAAACTGCTGCAATTCCTGCGGCGATTGGCGGAGCTTGGCTTTGCGGAAGCTGGCATCGTCCACGCGCTTGCTGTTGGGGTTTTCGTTGATAAACTGTTCGTAGGCTTCGGGCGTATCGTACCAGTAGCGCGTCATCAGCCAGCGTTGATCCACGGGCGGGATGAAAGCAAACGTAGCGGTAGAAACGACCATCAGCGCCGCCAAGACCAGCGCGCCCGTGCGCAGGGCTTTGGGCAGGCGGTAGCCGGATTGGTTTTTCTCCAAAGCATAAGCGGGGTCGCTGGTCACAAAATCCATGTTGGCGGATTGCAGGGGCGCATCGTCCATTTCCTCCACCGCTTCGGTGACGATCACGACGCTTTCTTCCAACGATTTCTCGCGCACCCGCTCTACGCCGTTGATGATTTCCATCACGACGACTTTGAGTTCGAGGATGTGCCTGCCGGGCAGCAAGGGCGTGACGTAGAATTTCCACTCGGTGGCAGCGTCCTCGTCAATGAATTGCACGGGTTCGCTGGTACTGCGAATGGCAAAGGCGGGCGAAGCCGCAGGGTCAATCAGGAGTACCTTCATGTAGTCGGACACGCGCACCTCGGAGCGTACCTGCGTGTGCGCGTCGAGGTCGAGGTCTTCGATGAGGGCAATCTTATCTAAAGCGATGCGCACGATGCACTTCACTTCCTTTTGCAACTGCATTTGGTGGGGAATGCGGTAGAGCACGTGTCCCTGCTTGATTTTGTTATCGGGGCGCAGGCGGGAGCGTTTCAGGTTGACGTTGAAATCATCTTCTTCTAGGCTGTCAATCAATTCGATGAGACGCTTGCGGATTTGGTTGTTGGCGAGCATGAGCGCTTCGTCGCTGAGAATCCCTTCAATGCCTTTGAGTTTCACATCGTTGTACGCCGCTTCGAGTTGGAGCAGGGTATTGCATTTGGGTGCCTCTTCGGGCAGCAGTTCTTTTAGCGCCTTGATGACGGCAGTGATCCCTTCCTGGGGGATGCGATTTTTGAGGTCGGTTTGTATGGTTTTGAGGTGTTGCATATTGCCAAAAAGTTAAAAAAGGGTTTTCACAAGCTCATTTTTTTCAAATATAGTAAGATTTTGCATTTCATAAAAATAAAGAAATGTCCTGCGGCTCTGAACCGTAAGACACTTTTTTACAAGCGTGCCAATCGCTGACGCAACCAATGATCTGCCAATACCAATGCCGCCATGGCCTCGACAATCGGCACAGCGCGGGGAAGCACGCAAGGATCGTGTCTTCCACGACCGACGACTTTGACGGCTTCGCCTGCTTCGTTGACGGAATCTTGCTCTGGAATAATGGTTGCCACTGGCTTGAACGCTACCCGAAAGTAAATATCCATACCATTGGAAATGCCACCCTGAATACCCCCGGAGTGATTGGTTTTGGTTTTGATACGGTCTTCATCATTGAAGAAAACGTCGTTATGCTGCGAGCCGCGCATGGATACCCCGTCGAAACCGGAGCCATATTCAAAACCCTTGGTAGCATTGATGCTTAGCATGGCTTTAGCCAGATCGGCGTGCAGGCGATCAAAAACGGGCTCACCCAAACCTACGGGACAGCCTTGTATCACCGCACTCACAACGCCGCCAATCGTATCGCCATCTTTGCGCACCGCTTTGATCAAATCAATCATTTGCTGCGCTATTTCCAAATCCGGGCAACGCACATCGGTCGCTTCGATATTTGCAAAATGGAGCTCTTGATAAGATTTTTCTACTTTCAAATGCCCGACTTGACTAACGTAGGCGTTGATATGGATGCCTTGTGTTTGCAAGAGCAATTTGGCTACAGCCCCGGCGGCTACACGAGCAGCGGTTTCTCTTGCAGAGGAGCGCCCGCCACCTCTATAATCGCGGATGCCGTATTTGGCAAAATAAGTGAAGTCGGCATGAGAGGGACGGAACTTATCAGCGATATGACTGTAATCCCCGGAGCGATGGTCGGCGTTATAAATGACCATGGCGATAGGCGTACCAGTACTTTTGCCTTCAAAAACACCAGACAGGATGCGCACGGTATCGTCTTCCTTGCGCTGGGTAACGATGCTCGATTGCCCCGGCCGCCGCCGATCTAATTCCTTTTGAATAAAAGCTTCGTCAATGTCCAATCCTGCGGGGCAGCCGTCAATAATGACACCAATGGCCGTGCCATGCGATTCGCCGAAAGTAGTAATTTTAAAAACTTGTCCAAATGAGTTTCCGGGCATAATTTAATCGATTATTCGGTTTGACCGCGAATTACGCGCTTTTGATCAAAAGGAAAAATATATTTACGGATTTCTTTATTCGAGCCTAAATGAATTCCTGTTGTTCAAGCTTAAAACAGAATTTCTACGTTCAGGGGTTTCGGTGGGTTGAAATTTGGATTATCTTTGCCGCTAATTTTTTGAATAAGTAGTCGAGCAGTTTAATAGTCGAAAGTCAATAGTCAATAAATTGATAATTATGTCTTTATAGAAATTAGTGTATATTAAATATGCTCGTTTATTTATAAACAATTATCAATCATCAATTGTCCATAATCCATTTTTAATATGCCTTCTTCTTCTCAACGTGGAAGTACTGTACCATTGTCGCCAATTCGCAAGTTTGCAGTCATGGCGGAAAAAGCCAAAGCTCAAGGTAAGCAAGTCTATCATTTGAATATCGGTCAGCCAGATATTGAAACACCCGCCGCAGCCTTAGACAAATTAAAATCTTTGGATGTAAAAATCCTTGAGTATAGTCCCGCCGAAGGTATTGCTTCCTACCGTCAAAAGCTGACGGAATATTATAAAAAATATAATATTGAAGTAGATGCTGAGCAAGTCATTGTGACCACTGGGGCCTCCGAGGGGCTTTATTTTGTGCTATTGGCTTGCTTAGAAGCAGGAGAAGAAGTAATTGTGCCTGAACCATTTTATGCCAATTATAATGGATTTGCGCACATGGCAGGTGTGAAGATTCAGCCCATCACCAGTTATATCGAGGATGGTTTTGCCTTGCCAAATGCTGCTGCGTTTGAAGACGTGATTACAGATAAAACCCGTGCTATTTTATTGTGCAACCCCAACAATCCTACGGGTTGTTTGTATGATCGAGCGTCGCTTGAAGGATTGGCTGCTTTGGCCAGAAAGTATGATTTGTTTTTGATTGTCGACGAAGTTTATCGGGAGTTTTATTTTGATAATCAGGAGTTTACATCTATTTTAAATATTGCAGATATTGAAGATCACGCAATTGTAATTGATTCTGTTTCAAAACGCTATAGCGCTTGCGGTGCAAGGATAGGGGCTTTGGTCACACGCAATAAATCCGTACTGGATGCGGTTTCTCGCTTTGCCAAATTGCGCCTCGGTTCGCCGACTTTAGAACAGTATCTCGCCGAAGCCATGCTGGATGCGGATGAGAGTTATCTTGAAATGGTGAAATCGGAGTACGATCTTCGCCGCAAAACCGTTTACAATCGCTTGAGCCAAATGCCTGGCGTAGTTTGCTACCTTCCTGGCGGCGCATTTTATAGCTTTGCGCAATTCCCGATTGATAATGCAGACCGCTTCTGCCAATGGTTGCTGGAAGATTTTGATTATCAAGGTGCTACGGTCATGCTTTCACCCGGAGCAGCTTTTTATACAACTCCAGGATTGGGCATGAACGAAGTGCGTCTGGCTTACGTGATAAATGCTCAAAAGCTTGAAGCTGCAATGGATTGTCTCGAAAGAGCGTTAGAGATCTACCCTGAAATAATATATTCTCAAGAAAAAAATGTATTTAATATTTTTGTTTAATTATGCCTTATAAAACATTCTTAATTAATAACTTGCCATTAATTAAAAATAATATTGATATTAAGAGTTTAAATTATTTTTAAATGAGAAGAACTTGTTTTTTTATTTGTATTATAGGAGATACGGGCACACCTCCAAGGATTCGCTCTAATTATATGTTAGATGTAATTCGTGATATTTTAGATGAATTTGATTACGACTGTATTAGGTCGGATTCTTTGACAAAAGGAGGAATAATTACAACCCAGATTATTGAGATGTTATTAAAAGCAGATTTAGTAATAGCGGATTTAACAGGTAATAATGCAAATGTTTTTTATGAACTTGGTATTAGACACGCAACAAATAAGCCATTTATTCAAATAATTAATGAAGAACAGGATAAAGATGGAAAAAAAATAACAAAAATTCCTTTTGATCTGAATCAGGTTCGAACTATTGTTTATAATTACGATGAGGAACACGAAAAAATGGATGAAAAGAACTTCGCAGATTTTAAAGATAGATTATGTGATTATGTCTTATCATGCCAATTGAGACCATTTGAAATAAAAAACCCTTTATCAGATATTGACGATCTAATTCCACTAAAAAGCGAAGAGGAACCAACAGAGAGAATAATGTCTGAAATTATTAAAATAATTGCTGATGGATTAATGCTTTTTCAACCACCAAATATCAAATACTCTGCTAGAGGAATGACAAGAGAATCACAACCAGCATTCATTAAGAGCACAAACGAAATACTTCGAGAAACTAGGGACAATTTGATCGATCTGAGAAATGGAGTAGTACGATGTAGTGGACCATTAATTGGACCAATATTCAAAAACTTCATGGATCATGTTGAAAATGAATTTGTGGCAATAAGTGTTGATGATTGGGATTTCTGGATGAGAAATGATGGCGATGCTTACTTACAAATTGCTGAAAATCATTCAAAGCACAAAGAAATTAAATTGGAAAGAATATTCGTAATTAAACGTGAAAATATTGAAGATGATTATATATCAAAGGTTTTTGAAAAACAAATAAACAAGGGGGTAAAGTTAAGATTTGTATACGGAGAAGACTTGACGCCATCAGTAATAGATAAAGTATCTCGGTTGGATTTCGGTTTGTTTGATCATTTCGCAGTTTCATTTTTTCGAGCTACTCAGGGAAGAACATATACTGTAAGCACAAGTAAATACACTTGTCAAAAATTTAGAAG
>JANRME010000376.1:0-6814 GCA_033761835.1 Saprospiraceae bacterium | reverse complement strand
TAATTATCGCAATACAATGCCCAATTCGCATTTACATAATAATCCTTGGAACTTTCGGGTACAAAGGTCAAGGTATCTAAAGGCATCCAAGCGAGGCGCTCCCGAATCGGGCGAGTCATTTCTTCAAAAGGCGCTTTCGGATTCAAAGAAACAAATAGCATTCCCATCCATTCTTCAAAAGGTACTTTTGTTAGGTCATCTATTGGCGAAGGGAAATTTTCTACCCCTGTGAATTCAGGCATACTTTTGAAAGAGCCGTCCAAGCGAAAACAGCGCCCGTGATAACCGCAAGTGAGCATCCGATTCTTGCCTGGATTTTCTACAATTATTTTGCCCCGATGCGTACAAACATTTGATAAACAGTAGGTTTTACCTTCTGTATCCTTGGTAAAGACTAAAGGTTCATTCAATACGCCAGGCAATAGCGTTGTCGGAAAAGTGCTCATCGGCTCGCTCAATACATCCGCATCAGCGGCATATAACCAAGTGGCTGCTAATATTTTTTCCTTTACTGCTTCAAATATATCTTGATTTTTATAGAACCAACCAGGCAAAGTGTTGGATTGGCGAACGTCTTGGTGGATATGGAGAGATGGCATAAAAGTTTAAATTGATTCAACTACAAAAAAAGCAAAACTTAAACAATAATTAACACTGCGGAATAGTTTAATACACGAGTCTTATGGGAATATGATTGTCAAACCAAACAAATGCTTATGCAGCAACCATTTACACCTGATCACTTAATCCGTTACATTTACAAAGAAACCTCTGCCGCTGAGACCTTAGCGATCGATGCGATGCTCAACCGCGACGACGAGTTGTGGGAAGAGTACCAGGAATTGCACGAAGGTTATCGCCAGCTGCCCAAGGTTAAGTTTAGTCCTTCGCCTAAGTCCATCAAAAATATTTTGAAGTACAGCGAAATGACAGCGCTGGAGAAGCAGGCATAAGTGACATTCTTTGTAAATTTAAAGCCCTTAATGGATAGCCGTTAAGGGCTTTCTCGTTTTGAGGAATGTGTCGTCCCGACAAGTCGGGATGCCATATTTGTCGAAAAACGTTTTTAAATTTTTCGGCTATAAAACTTACTTTTTTGCAATATGAAAAAAAATCCGATTATCCTTATAGTTTATATTTTAAGCTTATTAATAACCGCCTGTGGTTCAAAAGAAAATAATGATTCGGAACAGATTTCCACTACTGGCGATCCTGCAATTGATGAATTGACTGGAAAAATCGAAGCCAATCCTAATGATCCCAGCCTCTACGCGGCTCGGGGTGGGCTTTTTTATGAAAAAGAAGGCTACGACGAGGCGATTGCCGATTTGCAAAAAGCGCTTTCAATAGACTCAACCAATGTGGATTACTTGCACGTCTTGGCAGATGTGTATCTCGATTATTACCAATCGCGGCAAGCATTGGAAACGATGGAAAAAGCCGTCAATTTCTATCCGCAACGCATACCTACTTTATTGAAGTACAGTGAGTTCCAGCTGATTTTAAAAAAATATGAAGACTCGATGCGCACGATTGACCGCATCCTGCGCATTGATCCTCAAAACGCTAATGCGTATCTGCTATTTGGCATGAATTTCAAAGAAACAGGCGATACCATCCGTGCTATCAATAGTTTTCAAAAATCGGTAGAACTCGATCCTGATTTAATTGACTCCTGGATTAATCTTGGTCAATTGCATGCATCCATTGGCAGCAAGCTTGCCACGCGTTTTTTTGATAATGCGATTTTGATTGATCCTAAGAATGTAGAAGCCCTTCATGCAAAAGCTGATTTTTTGCAAGATAAAAATGACCTAAGCGGCGCAATTGAATTGTACAAACAGATTGCTATTCTTGATCCTCAATACGAGGAAGCTTATTTTAATGCGGGATTGCTATATCTTGATCTGGATTCTATTGCACAGGCGCGACAGCAGTTTGATTTCGCAATAAAAGTAGATCCTACTTTTGTGGCGGCGTATTACTATCGGGGCGTAGCATCAGAATTTCAAGGCAATGTGGCGCAAGCAAGAGCAGATTATGAGCAAGCATTGAAATTGGCACCAGATTACAAACAAGCGCAGGAAGCGCTTCAAAATTTGGAGTGATGGAATATTGGAGTGATGGAGTTCCATTTTTAATAAAACCTTGCACCTTTTTTAAAAAAAATTTAACATTTGGGTGCAACCCTTCAGAAACCCTATTGTCTATCTAATTGAACAAATTACTTAAGTGGACTACGCTAGTACGCATCGGGACATTGTTGAGAAATGTAAAAACGGAAATCGCCAGGCTCAATTTGAATTGTACAAGCTTTATTCCAAAGCAATGTACAATGTGTGTCTGCGCATGGTAAAAAGCGAATTGGACGCAGAAGATATTCTTCAAAATTCATTCGTAGACATTTTTACCAAATTAGACACCTTCCAGTTCCAATCTTCGATTGGTGCTTGGATTAAGCGAATTGTGCTGAACAATTGTATCAACTTTCTTAAACGCAATCGCGTCTATTTTGAAGAATTGGACGAACGATTCACCAACTTGAAGGAAGAAGAACCAAGCGATGACGAGCAAGTAGGCTTGACAGTAGAGCGCGTGAACCGCGCATTATTTGAATTACCGGATGGCTACCGGGTGGTTTTCTCCCTCTATATGCTGGAAGGGTACGACCACAAAGAAATAGCCGAAATTCTCAACATTACAGAAGCAACTTCCAAATCCCAGTTTAGCCGTGCAAAAAGTAAGCTACGGGAAATTTTGGAAACGCAACGATTGATGTCATGAAAATGCAGCGAAATTATTTAGAACAATTCATCAATGACAACCGAGCGGACTTTGACACCGCTACCCCCAATGACCGAATCTGGACAAATATTGAACAGGCACTAGATGAAGGGGGTCGAGAAGAACGGCTGGAGTCTTTTGTGCACCAGCACCGCGATAGCTTTGATTTGGCTACACCCAATGCAGACATTTGGGCAGTCATCGAACAAACTTTAAATAGCACCTCAAAGGTGGATGAGATAGAACAGTTTTTTGCTAAAAATAGGCAAGCATTTGATACTGCCGTACCCAGTTTTCGGGTATGGTCAGAAATAGACAAAACGCTTCATCCACAAGCAAAGCAGCAAAATTTGAAGGTTACCCCTATTTGGCGGGTAATGCGAGTAGCAGCTTCGGTATTGATTCTTTTATCTGCAGGTGCAATGGCGGGCATTTATTTTACAAAAACACAAACTACTGAAAACCAAAACATTGTGTCCTTAGCAGATGTTTCGCCAGAATACGCCGAAATGGTTCGTTATTATAACCAACAAATTGACGAAAAAGTACGCTTGGTATCTTCACAAAGCCAGGACAAATCGGTCTTGAAAGATTTAGAAGCGATTGATCGAACCATGAAAGAATTGGAAGCAGAACTGCAAAGAGCACCAAAAGGGGCTGAAGAGCAAATTATTTCAAATCTAATCAAGACCTATCAAACAAAAGTCGAAATTTTGGAGCGAGTGCTCAACTATATTCAACAATCAAAAGAAAATTTAAATTCAGAGGATGATGAAATCAATATATAAGTTATTACTGGCATTACTGCTCTTTGCCGGTACAGCCAGTACTATGCTCGGCAAGGATGCGGAGCGCCGGGAGTTTACCAAAACCATTAAAAAGGAATTCAATGTCTCCAAAACCGGCACTACTGCTATTTACAACAAGTATGGAAAAGTAGAAATCAAAACCTGGGATCGCAATCGCGTGAAAATTGATGTGACCATCGTCGTTGATGCTTCCAGCGAATCTGCTGCTCAGAAAGTTTTTGACCTTATCAATATCAATTTTTACAACAAAGAAGACTACGTCAAAGCAGAAACGCAAATCGGCGACATGAAAAAGGAATGGTGGGATTGGACAACCTATGTTGGTAACAGGAATAAAATTGACTACGCTATCAATTATGATGTCTATTTACCTCCAACCAATAACCTGGAACTATCAAACAAATATGGCGATGCTTATGTAGCGGCATTGGAAGGGAAAGTAAATGTGGATATCAAATATGGCAATATTAAGATGCAAAGTGTAAATAATAATGCCAAAGTTGTATTGGCTTATGGAAATGGCTGGTTGGAAAGCGTTCAAGATATGAATGGTAATCTGGCTTACGCCAAACTCGTTTGCAGTGAAGTAAAAGATGCTGAAATTGTGAGTAAATATTCTAATGTTCGTTTGGACAAAGCGCTCAATATACTAAGCAATACTACAAATGACACTTACGAAGTGGAGCAAGTAAATGAATTCAGGAATGAAGGCCGGTACGACAATTTTAAAATTGGAGTTGTACATGATGTTATTGTCAATTCCAAATATACCCAAGTGAATGTTGGAAAACTGAATAATGTACTTGACTTGAATTTAGGCTACGGAGGTGCGCGTATAATTACAATTGGTAAGGACTTCACAAGTATCAATCTAATCGGGAGTCATGCTGATTTTCGGGTTGGTGTAACTGAAGGGACGAGTTTTAAAATGGATGCTACCGCTAATTATGCTGATATTCAGTACCCTTCCGATATGAATATTACTTATGAAAAAGAGAAGGGCTCAAGCCATGAAGTGCAAGGAAACCGTGGTGGGCAAAGTGCTCGTGGCATCATTACTGCTCGATTAAATTATGGTGGATTGAAAGTGAAACAGGAGTAACTCAAGGTGAAATTAGAGTTGCAGGTTGTAAGTTTCAAGTATGAAATGTCGTTAGTGTAGCAGAATGTATGATGATGAAAATTCGGGATTTTTAGAAAAAGAATTTTTGTTAATAAAAACAGCGCTTCGAGGTACTTTAGCATATTAGCAAAAATCTACCATCATACATTTGACAACACAACCGAAATGTCAACTTGCAACTTTTTTATTACCATTCAATCTGTGACTGCAGCTTCAAACGAACCAAATCCTCCGCCACCCGGCGTTTCGATGATTAACCGATCACCCGACTCCACCTTTTCGCTGGCAATGCCTAGCAGAATTTTCTGAACGCCATTTTTTCTTATCAAGGTCTGTTGTCCAATCTTTCCAGCTTCTCCATTTTCCAAGCCGTATGGTGCTTCTTTTCGATGCTGACTGAGGATGGTTATTTCCAAATCCTCTAAAAATTCGATTTCTCGAATAATGCCATCGCCCCCATTCCATTGTCCCTTGCCACCGGAATTTGTTCGGACAGAAAATTGATGCAAGTACACTGGATATCGAAATTCTAATTCCTCGGGGTCGGTGATTTTGGTATTTGTCATATGTTGATGCACTGCCGAACGTCCATGCCAGCCTTCACTCGCGCCTGTGCCTCCTCCGATGGTTTCGTAATAGCCAAATCTTTCATTACCAAATAAAAAATTATTCATCGTACCCTGACTACAGGCCGCCAAATTTAAAGCTTTGAGCAAGGTATCCACCAATCGCTGACTCACTTCAGTGTTGCCGCCGACAACGGCAGGGTTTTGCAAATCATTATCCGAAAAATTAGGATGTAAAAAGCTATCTTTTGGTAAATGGATTTGCACATTTTGCATCAGCCCTTCGTTCAAGGGAATCTCCTTATTACAAAGCAAACGCAAGACATAGATCACTGCGCTATAAACAATAGAAATATTTGCATTCAAATTGCCGGGATGCACAGCAGATGTACCATCAAAATCAATCTCGATTTGTCCGTTTTTAATGGAAATTTCTGCACAAATTTTATGCCCATCGTCCAAAAATTCCTCTGCAATAAAAGTTTGATTTTCAATGCTTTTTAAAGCATTTTGCAAAGCTTCTGTTGCCGATTGTTTCAATGCTGCCATATAATGATGCACTTTTTCCAAGCTATGTTCCTGCACTAATTTTTGCAAAGCCGCCTCGCCGGTACGCAAGGACGCCAGTGCTGCATTCATATCAGCCAGATTTTCTTCTAAAGCCCTTGTAGGATAAGGCGCGTTTTTTAATAAATTTTCAAGCGATTCCCATTGGATTTCGCCGTTTTTCACCAAATACATCGGCGGAATGACTACGCCTTCTTCTATCAGATTCTTAGCATCGGGGGGCATCGAGCCGGGGCGTTTACCTCCAATTTCCGCATGATGCGCACGATTAATGACATAACCAATCAATTCATCCTTGTCTGAAAAAACAGCAGTCAAAAGCGTCACATCCGGCAAGTGCGAACCACCGTATTTTGGATGATTCGTAATAATTACATCGCCTTTGCCGAGTTTTATTTTTTCTTTCACCAATCTTACACAAATGCCCAAACTACCCAAATGCACTGGAATATGCGGCGCATTGACCAACAATTCCGCATTCGCATCCAAAATCGCGCAGGAGAAATCAAGCCGTTCTTTGACGTTTACCGAAAATGCCGTTCGTTGAAGTTGTGCGCCCATTTCTTCAGCAATATTTGTGAAACGATTTGTAAAAAGCTCTAAATCAATAACTTCTGATTCAAAAGTCATCTGATGACTTTGAGTCACCAGATGACTTTTGCTGATAATGATATTTTTATCCTGCTGCACACCTGCTTGCCAACTCGACTCAATAAACGCCGTCGAAGTAATGTTCAGTAAAATTGCAGGCCCTTCGATTGTTACATCTTTCTGTAAGTCATCCCATTGATAAACAGGCGTTTTTGATGCTATTTTAAATGTATTTTGTATGTATTTTGTAATTTCCCGATTAACTTTTGAAGGTTTCGGTACTTTTGTTCCAACCACCACTTTTAAACTTTCCAATTCTATCGCTCGCCCGCTTGGATAATGCCCAAACAATTTTTGATATTGATTTTTAAAGC
>JANRME010000375.1:0-33368 GCA_033761835.1 Saprospiraceae bacterium | reverse complement strand
CATGGGCGTAGTCGGTTTGGGGGTTTTGGGTTTGAGTGTTTTGTTTATTGCTTATAGCTCTATGTTCGGCACTTCTACTTATGATGATGTTAACCGTGTTATTACCATAATTACTGGTTTTTCATTTGGCGCTTCCTCGATTGCATTATTTGCGCGGGTAGGCGGAGGCATTTATACTAAAGCAGCTGACGTAGGTGCGGATCTGGTGGGCAAAGTAGAAGCGGGTATCCCTGAAGATCACCCTTTAAATCCGGCCACGATTGCTGATAATGTGGGAGATAACGTAGGCGATGTAGCAGGCATGGGAGCTGACTTATTTGAATCTTATGTAGGCTCAATTGTTTCTACCATGGTACTGGGCGCTGTTTTTATGACCAGTTCTTCTTTTTCCGATAATTTCAATGGCTTATCGGCAGTGCTGTTGCCTTTGGTCTTAGCGGGGGTGGGCATTGTGACTTCGATTATAGGAACATTTTTCGTAAGAGTAAAAGAAGGCGGAAATCCTCAACGTGCCTTGAATATTGGCGAATTTGGTTCTTCTGCGGTGATGATTATTGCATCCTGGTTCATTATCACGGGGATGCTACCCGAAGCTTGGACTTTTGACGACAAACTCTATGGCGTCACTCGTGAGATGACTTCTATGAATGTCTTTTTTGCCACCATCATTGGTTTAGTAGCGGGCCTGTTAGTGGGTATGGTCACAGAATATTATACAGGCACAGGCAAGAGACCGGTATTGAATATTGTACGCCAATCTTCGACTGGAGCAGCTACCAATATCATCGCTGGTTTGGGCGTCGGTATGATGTCTACAGCTATTCCGATTATTATCATAGCCATTTCCATTGTTGTAGCTTTCGATGTGGCAGGTTTATACGGTATTGCAATTGCGGCGGTCGGGATGTTGTCGAATTTGGGTATTCAATTAGCGGTAGATGCTTATGGCCCAATTTCTGACAATGCAGGTGGTATCGCCGAAATGAGTGAATTGCCAAAAGAAGTGCGCAAACGCACCGATAAACTGGATGCAGTAGGTAATACGACTGCTGCTATTGGCAAAGGCTTCGCTATTGCTTCGGCGGCTTTGACTGCATTGGCTTTGTTTGGTGCTTATATGACCTCTGCTCAGATTTCCAGTATTGATATTTCTAAAGCTACGGTGATGGCGGGCTTATTTTTGGGAGGTATGCTGCCATTTGTGTTTTCGGCCTTAGCAATGCAAGCGGTTGGTCGCGCAGCGATGTCTATGATCGAAGAGGTGCGCCGTCAGTTCAATGATATTCCAGCATTGAAAGCAGCTTTAGAAGTGATGCGCAAAAACGACGGTAAAGAAATGGATACTTGGAGTGAAACTGATCGCAATACATTTGAAGCAGCAGATGGTAAAGCTGAATACGGCAAATGCGTAGAAATTTCTACTCGCGCGGCGATCAGAGAGATGGTATTGCCAGGTTTATTGGCAGTGGCTGCGCCAGTATTGGTGGGCTTTCTGGGGGGGGCGGAAATGTTGGGTGGCTTGCTGGCAGGCGTGACAGTTACTGGCGTATTGATGGCGATTTTCCAATCAAATGCTGGTGGCGCCTGGGATAACGCGAAGAAGATGTTTGAAGAAGGCGTGGATATTAACGGCAAAATTTATTACAAAGGCTCTGAACCGCACAAAGCAGCCGTAGTCGGCGATACGGTGGGCGATCCTTTCAAAGATACATCGGGGCCTTCGTTGAATATCCTATTGAAGCTAATGTCGGTAGTGGCATTGGTGATTGCGCCATTATTGTAAAATTCCTTCTGACTATAATAGAATACCTGACGGCGGCGCTGACATTTTGTCGGTGCCGCTTTCTGTTTTAAAAAAGTCCTTTCTTTACTGATTTTTCATAAAAGGTATAGCCGCAATACGGGAACAACTTACTTGTACGAAATAGAAAAAGGGTAAAGCCAATCGTTGGATTTACCCTTTTTATTTAGAAAATTAGAATATACGGTTTTGCTCAAATACTCTTGACACCACGCACTAAAAGAGATACTTCATTTTTAATCACTTCAATAAAACCTCCGCCAATGCTAAAAGAAATTTTCTTTCCTGGCTCGTCGGCGGTTTTGATGTGGCCACTTTCTTCGTCGAAGAAACGATACTCCCCTTTGGCCGTTACGATTTCTATCTTACCATTTTCTAAAGAGGAAACAATCGGCGCATGGTTTTTCAATACTTGAAACTGCCCCAATGTGCCGGGTACTTTGATAGAAGTGATTGTACCATGAAAAATTTCCTTTTCAGGAGTCAGAATTGTGATATTCATATCCTCAGCGTTCATACGGTTCAATAAAATTATGCGCCTACTTCTGCCAACATTTTCTTACCCGCTTCGATAGCATCATCAATCGTGCCTTTCAGGTTGAATGCGGCTTCCGGGTATTCATCTACTTCTCCATCCATAATCATATTGAAACCGCGAATCGTTTCTTCGATAGGCACTAATACACCTGGAGTTCCTGTGAATTGCTCGGCAACATGAAAGGGCTGCGACAAGAAACGCTGCACACGACGGGCGCGATGCACCACCATCTTATCGTCTTCTGATAATTCTTCCATACCCAGGATGGCAATGATGTCCTGCAATTCGTTATAACGCTGCAAAATATTCTTTACACGTTGAGCACAGTTATAATGCGCTTCTCCAATGATCGCCGGATCAAGAATACGTGAGGTAGAATCGAGCGGATCCACCGCAGGATAGATACCAAGGGATGCAATCTTACGACTCAATACCGTTGTAGCATCCAAGTGCGCGAAGGTCGTTGCCGGCGCTGGGTCGGTCAAGTCATCCGCAGGTACATAAACTGCTTGAACAGAAGTGATCGAACCGCGCTTGGTAGAAGTAATACGCTCTTGCATTAATCCCATTTCCGTAGCCAACGTTGGCTGATAACCTACCGCAGAAGGCATACGACCTAAAAGAGCCGATACTTCGGAACCTGCCTGTGTGAAACGGAAGATATTGTCAATAAAGAACAAGATATCACGACCACCCATTGGGTCACTCAAGTCGCCATCGCGGTAATATTCGGCAATGGTCAAACCCGACAGAGCCACGCGTGCACGTGCACCGGGCGGTTCATTCATCTGACCAAATACGAATGTTGCTTGTGATTGCTTCAAATCTTCATCGCTTACCTTTGAAAGGTCCCAACCGCCTTCTTCCATGCTATGCTTGAACGCCTCGCCATATTTGATAATATCGGCTTCGATCATTTCACGCAGCAAATCGTTTCCTTCACGAGTACGTTCGCCTACACCTGCAAATACCGATACCCCTTCATAAGCTTTCGCAATATTATTAATCAATTCCTGAATCAAAACTGTCTTACCAACACCGGCACCACCAAACAGCCCGATCTTACCACCTTTCATATAAGGCTCAATCAAGTCAATTACCTTGATGCCAGTATAAAGTACTTCTTTTTCAGTGGAAAGATCTTCATATGTTGGTGGCTTGCGGTGAATAGAGGCCGATTGTTTCTTAGAAACGGATCCCATCCCATCAATCGGTTCGCCTACTACATTGAACAGACGCCCTCTGATTGCTTCTCCAATTGGCATTGAAATAGTTTCACCCGTATCAACAGCTTCCGTACCGCGCGACAAGCCGTCGGTGGAGTCCATCGCTACTGCGCGCACGCTATCTTCGCCAAGGTGTTGTTGTACTTCCAATACCAATAATTCGCCGTTTGCTCTTTTGATTTCAAGTGCACTAAAAATTTCAGGGAGTTTAGAGTTTTCGCCTTCGAAGCTCACGTCCACCACGGGCCCGATTACCTGCTTTACGTATCCGATATTTGCCATATTGAAGAGACTATTTTAGAGTAAAATATAGGTTCGCAAAAAATCGGTGCAAAGATAGTCGTTCACCTTGATAATCAAAAGAAAAATACAAATTTGAATGTATCAGATAATTGTAAAAATCGCTGATTATAAGGGACTGATGCCAATGACAAACTTGGGATTTGATTAAAAAGCAAGAAAGATATTTTACAAAGGGAAGGTTCTTAAAATTAAATTTTGGATTCGTGTCTACCCTCAATAGATAAAGCTTTTCGCATTTTTTTACTTTTTATGGAATAGGGGCTGGATCATCTTCATAGAAAGCCTTGTGTGTCGTTTTAAACAGAGCCTACAAATTCAACCAATACGTCAATTTCGCTACTACTGCTCTATTCTTCACGGTGAAATCCGTTCCGGCATAGTTATCTGTATAAACCAGAAAGAAATCAGATACTGGTGCGAATCGCCATTGCAATCGGGCATTAATATTTACATTATCAATCTGATCATTATATTGAATAAATGTTGTTAAAAATATACTTTTAGTAAATGTAATATCAATGCGCGGCCCGATCAAGAATAAAGAAGTTTGTGCATAAGGTTTGGGCAAGTCGATATAACTATAATCATAGCGCAAAGCAATCAAGCCATAAGGTTGGAAACGATAATTGAACGAGCAATTTATTCCGTAGCGATAGCCATTGGCGAACTCACCAGCCGTAGGCTGAATTTCAAAAGAAAATTTGGGGGTCTGATTCGACATATAAAAAATAGAAAGATACGTAAAATTATAGCCTTTCATGCCGGGCAGCGGCGTAGCGCCGGAGCGTGATGGATCAAAATCTTCCAATAAATAGACGTATTCATTGGTCAAGCTAGCGTTTATCATGGCGGTATTCTTGAATTGCGCTTCCCACGATATTTCGATATTGCGATCGGTATTGCCGGAGCCAGGTGTCCACAAAGAGACATATTCCGCGCCAATACTGTGTTGGTTGATGACTTTTCCTCGAGGATAAAAGAAAAGCTTGGCTTCTGGGCTACCTGCGAAGTAGTTTTTTCGTGGCACGAAGCCTACTTCAGGATTGTAATTTTCACCCACCCATTGGTGTTCCCAACTCAAGCCAAATTTATTGGTGCGATATTCTAGACGCGTTCCATGCGCGAATTGTTTATCCGGCCCTTCCGGCGAAAAGCCTTGATGGTAAAAGGTTTTGCCATACCAGCGATTGTCGGAAGAAGCGAGATTATAATCCAATCCCAATACTCGATTGAAGCGCTTGAAATCTGAATTTTCATTCAAATCCGAAAAAGTTTCTTTATTCACAAAGATTGCACCGATATTGGAACGCGCGAAAACCTTGCGTTGCACAGCTGCCACCGTATAATTGAAGCTGGGCAAGCCATTGTCATCGTCTTTGGCGGTTTGCATATTGAGCAAGCCCACGCGCCAGTTATTATCTAGTTTCCCACTCAGGCGAGCGCCGAAAAGAATAGGATTGGCAATATTTTGTCCTGTGGAAGTATCTCTCGAAACGCCGATGCGCCGCGAGAAAAAAGGATTGATTTCGGGTGTACCGAAAGTGCCAAAAAGGTCAGCATTTTCCAAGAAGAATTGTCGTCGCTCCGGGAAAAATATTTCAAAGCGATCGACATTTATAACTTGTTGATCCACTTCTACTTGCGAAAAGTCAGGATTGGCGGTCAAATCCAGATTCAGACTCGGCGAAAGCGCAATTTTTGCATCGCCCCCAGCATTGAAGCCATAATTCGGTGTTTTTTGACCCTCCTGAAAATCCTGGCTCATATCGCTGGTCAGGTAAGGAATAATGGATACGCTGGAACTCGCTTTTTTCAAAGGCTCCTCAAAGATCAAGCGCCCGGTGAACGCCAGGTTTGCAATCAATTGATTTTGCGGCACACGACTCCAAATTGTTCGCGTATAGGTCTGTGTATCAAATCGATAGCCATTAAAACGCCATTCCGTTGCACCTTCTTTGAACCGCAGCGTTGTAAAAGGAATCGCCAATTCACAAGCCCAATGATCTTCGTGGATTTTGGAAGTGCCTCGCCATTTATTATCCCAGGAATCGTTCCAGTCGGTATCAAAATCCTGACAACCATTGGAAAGCAAGGCTTCCCGCAATACCCCGAAGGGATTCGTGCCGAATACAAAGGCGTTGGTGCGATCACTAAATGGATCAAGAATAAATGTAATATTATCATTGCCACCCGCCCTAAAATCGCGGCGTAGCGAAGGAATTACATAATCATGTTGGGATGAATAACATTTAGCAGCGATGTAAAGAAAATCATCATCATAAGTGAAAAAGATTTCTGTTTTCACATTAGCGCGGAGACTATCGCTTGGAAAATATTCCCAAAAATCGCTGGCAGGAGTGCCACTGAACCAGGCTTCTTCATCCAAAATACCATCTAAGCGGATAGGATGAGCAGTTTTCTTCGCAATAATAGGCGGTTGCTCATCAATTGGATTTGCCCCGGCAAAATGAATAAGCAAGAGCAAAGGCAAGGTGGATAGTAAGTTTTTCATCGTCCGATTAGGTCAAGGCGTTTGTCATTCAGGTGACAAAAGTAGTATAATTCTTAATGCCCATCAACTGATTTGGAATGAAGCGGTCAAAACTTTTTTTGATTCATCGGATGATAGCGCAGCACGGTTTCCCGGAGGTAATCGGTATCTAAATGGGTATAAATCTCTGTGGTGAGGATAGATTCATGCCCTAGCATATCCTGCACGGCTTTGAGGTCGGCGCCGCCTTCGATCAAATGCGTAGCAAAAGAATGCCGAAAGGTATGCGGACTCACATTCTTTTGAATACCAGTGAGTTCGGCATATTCTTTTACGATCATAAATACCATGACTCTTGTGAGGCGCTTACCTCTGCGATTGAGAAATACGATATTTTCGTCTTCTTTGAGAATATTCTTTTGCAAACGGCGTACGCCTTCTATATAAAGTCGAATATGCTTGGCTGCTTCTTCGCCAATAGGCACGATGCGCTCCTTGTCACCCTTGCCAATCACTTTTATAAAGCCAATATCAAGAAATAAATTGCTGAGCCGAAGATCGGTCAGTTCGCTGACGCGCAAACCACTGGCATAAAGCGTTTCGAGCATGGCGCGATTGCGGGTGCCGTGTGGCGTGCTGAGATCAATGGACATAAGCATTGCCTGGATTTCTTCATACGACAGTACTTCCGGAATTTTTCTTGCTAAACGAGGGCCTTCGAGCAATTCGGTGGGATTGTGATCAATCAAATCTTCGATCAATAAATATTTGTAAAAAGCCTTTATTGCAGAAAGCAATCGTGCCTGCGAGCGCGCGCCGAGGCCCAATTCATTGAGCCAGAGGATACATTCGGTGAGGTGTTCGGTTTGTACTTGTTCAGCATTCAATTCATAGCCTCGAATAACGAGAAATTCTACTACTTTGCTCAAGTCACTCAAATAAGCGTCAATCGTGTTCTCTGCCAAAGAACGCTCCAAGAGTAGGTAGGATTTGAAGCCGTTTAGCGCTGGTTGCCAGTTCATTACGAAGTATTTTCTATAGAACGCTACAACAAAAACTCCTGCAAGCTACGGTTTTTGAAAGCAGAATTACAAATTCAGAATCATTTCCGTCTTTAAAAGTAATTCTATCAAAACATTTTTAGGTATTCACGCAGACGTGACGTACTGTTTTTCAATAAAAACAGGCTTTGTCATGTTTTTGTAAAACTGCAAAAAAATGAATTTTTACTAAACCTATTGTTCGGCACATTGTTTATTTTTGTAAATAAGATAGTAAAACTATCTTGAAAAATATAAATACTATCTGTATATCAATTAAATCAATGCATCATGTCAAATATAGAATTCACTCAAAACTTTAGCCAGCTTCAAGCGCTCTTGAGCGCTTTTGCTTATCGCTTGACCAAAAATGAGGATGACGCACAAGATTTATTGCAAGAAACTGCTTACAAAGCTTTTAAATACAAAAGTATGTACCAGCCCAAAACCAACCTTCGGGCTTGGTTGATGACGATTATGCGCAATACTTTTATCAATAATTATCGTCAGCGAAAGCGCCGGAACACCTTGAGTGACAATACTAATAGCGATTATTGGATCAATTCGAAGCCCCAGGTAGTAAATAATATTGGCGAATCCAGCATGATGGCCGAAGAAATTCAGGCACAAATAGATACCCTGGAAGACTGGCTCAAAGTACCGTTTTTAATGTACGTACAAGGCTACAAGTACGAAGAAATTGCTGAGAAAATGGAAATCCCCCTAGGTACGGTCAAAAGTCGGATATTTTTTGCCAGGCAAAAATTGCAAAAAGCCATCTCCAATATGTATAAAGGCGTATCCCCGAGTGAGTTACTAAAATGAAGCGAAAAATTTTATTGCTTTGATAGTAAAACTATTATAATTATTTAATCATGCAATTATTAGCAATTGAGCTAGATGTAAATGAAAAACTCTGTATCCGCAATCCGCAACGCACCGATTTAGGTAGGAAAATACTGAAAAACAGTATTTTATTATTGAATGAAATCGGATTTGAGCGTTTTACATTCAAAAAACTGGCACAGCAGATGGATTCTACAGAGGCTTCTATTTACCGTTACTTCGAGAGTAAGCACTTGCTGTTGCTTTATTTACTAAATTGGTATTGGGAATGGATAAAGTTCAGTATTGGCCTGCGCCTGATGAATATAAGTAAGCCACAAGAAAAATTACGCGCCGTTATCAGTACAATTGTAGATACAGCCAAGCGCAACGCTAAAGTTGATTTTATTGACGAAGACATATTACACCGCATTGTAGTAGTAGAGGGCACAAAAGCTTATCATAGCAAGGAAGTGGATGAGCAAAATAAAGAAGGCTTTTTTTTATCCTATAAATCACTTTGCCAGAAAATTGCAGATATTTTACTGGAAATCAACCCGTTATTTCCTTACCCGCGCGCTATGGCGAGTAATCTATTGGAAATGGCTAATAATCATATTTATTTTGCCCAACATTTGCCAAGGCTTACAGATATAGAAAATGATAGTAATGTAATGCAAAAAGTGGAAGACTTACTTTTATTTTTTGCTTTCAAATTGATTAATCCAACGGGAGAAGAATCTGCCGTATTAAAAAAAGATGAAAAGAAGAAGAGAATGCTAATACAGGACATTAGCTAAGAAGCTAATAACAAGATACTTAATGGTCATTAACCATCCTTTTGGTCTCCCAAGTAATTAAAAACTATTTAGTGTAATCAAATAGATCGAAACATCATTCATGCACCATGAAAGCAGAAAGTCTTTTGTCATCACGGAAAAGATTTTTCATTCATCAAAATTGCAGCCATTATGAAAAAAATAATTGTTAAAGGGTTTTTAATGTTAGCGTCAATAGTATTACTATCATCATGCGCGGTTATCCGCGAAGGAGAAGTCGGCGTAAAGCGCAAATTTGGTAAGTATTATGACAAACCGTACACGCAGGGACTAAAGATTTTTAACCCACTTACGACCACGATTGTAAAGGTTTCGACCCAGACGAACAATATGGAGGTAGAACTCAGCTTGCCTTCAAAAGAAGGATTGAACATACAAGCAGAAGTTTCTATTTTGTACAATGTAGTCGGCAAAGAAGTGCCTGGCATTTTGAGGAATATAGGTCCCGATTATGAGCGCAACATTATTTTGCCGGTATTTCGCTCGGCTGTTGCCGATGTCAGCGCGCGTTTCTTTGCAAAGGATATGCACACGGGCGAACGAAGTTCTATTGAATACGCTATCCGCGATCAAATGACAAAATTATTGGAGGGGCGAGGAATTGTAATTGAAGCGGTATTATTGAAGAGTATTATGCTACCAAGAAATCTCGCACGGGCCATTGAAGAAGTATTGGAAGCAGAACAGCAGGCACAACGTATGCAATTTGTACTGCAACAGGAAAAGCAGGAAGCAGAACGTAAACGTATTGAGGCTGAAGGCATTAGAGATGCACAAACGATCATCGCTCAAGGGCTGGATGGCCGGATTTTACAATTCAAATCTATTGAAGCATTTCTGGAATTGGCAAAATCCCAAAATACAAAGATCATTATTTCCGATGGCGATATGCCCATGCTCACGCTTCCGGGCGAAGCCGAACTGACGCCAGCCACAAAAACCGGCATAAAAAATAATTAAGGCGAAGCGTAATTTAAACAGGAGTTATCTCAATTTTTTGGTCAGGACACAGATTCAACGGATATCCACAGATAAATTATAATTATAAAGAGCACTAAATCTGTCTCATCAGTGAGAATAACTGTTCTACCCTGTTTTTTGGGAGAACCTGGGATAACTCCTGTTTTTTCTTAAATTGTAAAGAATTTTCAAAGGTACATTGACAAAAATGGAAAACATTGCCCAGCTTTCACCATTGCGACGTTTTTTTAGGTTATTGGCATTGGATAAAAAAGATATCTATTATATTTATATTTATGCCATTTTCGCCGGTTTGATTAACCTGGCGTTGCCACTTGGGCTTCAGGCTATTATTGGACTTATTGCAGGCGGTTCTGTTTCTGCTTCGCTTGTTTTATTGATAGCCATCGTTACTGCTGCTACTGCTTTATCCGGCATTTTAGTAGTGATGCAATTAACCGTGACCGAAACGATTCAACGTCGCATTTTTGCACGTTCTGCATTTGAGTTTGCTTTCCGTATCCCTCGTTTGAAACTGGATACCATGACCAAATACTACCCGCCGGAACTGGTTAACCGCTTTTTTGACACGCTTACTTTGCAAAAAGGGTTGCCTAAACTGCTCATGGATTTTTCTACTGCGGCATTGAATATCCTTTTCGGCTTAATTTTGATTTCTTTTTACCACCCGTTTTTTGTGTTTTTTGGGCTGATCTTGTTATTCATTTTATTTGTAATATTTAGAGTAACTGGACCGAATGGACTGAAAACCAGCTTAAAAGAATCGAAATATAAATACGAAGTGGCGCATTGGCTGGAAGAATTAGCGCGTGCTATGAGTACCTTCAAACTTGCTGGCAACACACCACTTTCATTGCGCAATACCGATGACCTGGTTTGTAATTATCTGGATAATCGAAAAAAACACTTTCGTATTTTGCTGACGCAATATGGCAGCGTTGTTGGCTTTAAGACGATTATAACTGCAAGTTTACTCTTGTTGGGAAGCTTCTTAGTGATTGATAATCAAATCAATATTGGGCAATTCGTAGCGGCGGAGATTGTGGTTATTCTTGTGATGAATTCGGTTGAGAAGCTGATTCTCTCGATGGACAATGTCTATGATGTGCTCACGGCGCTGGAAAAATTGGGCAACGTGACCGATTTGCCTGTGGAAGAAGATGAAGGCTTATCTTTTGAGGAAATTGATACTGGTAAAGGTATCGCTATAAATATCAACGATTTATATTTTAAATACGAAGATGCCCAACGCCCCACACTTGATCATCTATCGCTTCACATAGAAGCTGGAGAAAAGGTATGTATCGCGGGTTATAATGGCTCAGGAAAGTCCACTTTGATTCAAGTTATTGCAGGATTATTCTCTAATTTTCAAGGAAACGTCAATTATAATGGTTTTCCTGTAAAAAATATCAATTTATCGAGCTTGCGCCACCATATTGGCGATACTTCCTCGCAAGAGAGTATTTTTAAAGGCACCATCATCGAAAATATTTCATTGGGGCATCCAGATATACAATTAGAAGACATTATTCGAACCACAGAGCAGGTTGGCCTGAGCGATTATATTCAACGCTTGCCCAATGGCTATAATACGATACTACAGCCCGAAGGCAGAAATATTCCACAGAATATAAAAGCAAAAATTATACTGGCGCGAAGCCTGGCAATCAGTCCGCAACTGCTGGCAATAGAGCGTTTTCTGAATAACCTGGAACAAGACGATCAATCAGCGATCATTGAGTTTTTGACAGCAACAGATAAGCCCTGGACTTTGATTGCAGTGACGGACGACCCAATGTTTGCTTCTGCCTGCCACCGTATCCTCATTATGAAAGAAGGTAAAGTGATCGAATCGGGTACTTTCGAGCAAATTCAGAAAAGCCCTCATTTCAAAAAGGTTTTCAAAGTAATAGATACCGAAAATAAGCTCATTTCATCCAAAGTTGAAAAGCGTTAGTGTATGTTAAATATTTCTCCTAATTCGGTGAGTCATAGGGTTCCTACTCAAGATTTACCCTCGTTTCAGCAAACGGGTTTATCCAAAGCACATCGAATGCTCACCCGCTGGCTTTTGATTGTTTTGGCTTTGATTATTTTATTTTTGATGCTCCCCTGGACGCAGAATATTCAATCAAAAGGTACGGTGACGACCTTGTACCCTGAGCAGCGCCCTCAGACGATTCCTTCCACCATTGGCGGGCGTATCGAAAAATGGTATGTTCGGGAAGGCGAGTTGGTCAAAAAAGGCGATACCATTGTGTTCATTTCAGAAATCAAGGATGATTATTTCGATCCTGAATTGATTCCGCGCACGGAACAACAGGTAGGTGCGAAAGAAGGCGCGATCGCGTCTTACTCGAGTAAGGTGATTGCTTTAGAGCAGCAAATCGTCGCAATGCGGTCAGAATTGGAGTTCAAACAACGCCAATTGACCAATAAAATCAGCCAGATTGAGAATTACCTCGCCGCTGATGAAGCGGATTTGGCGCAAGCTATTATTCAAGATTCGGTGGCGATGCAACAGTATAACCGGACGCAGGAATTATTTGCAAAAGACCTGAAATCAAGGACAGATTTGGAAGATAAGCGCGTGAAAATGCAAGAAACCAGTGCCAAAGTCGTGTCTGCCCGCAATAAACTGGAAGCCCGGAAACAGGAATTGACCAATGCCCGCCTGGATTTGAGTACTGTCCGATATGAATACAATCAAAAAATCGCCAAAGCCGAATCTGATAAATTCAGCACTTTATCTGAAAGATATGATGCAGAAGGTGCAGTAGAAAAATTGCGCATTCAAACCAGTAATTATGAGCGGCGCAGCAGCTTTTACTACATCACTGCTCCTCAGGATTGTTATATTACAAAAGCGATCAAGCTCGGTATTGGAGAACTCGTAAAAGAGGGCGACCCAGTAGTGAGTATTATGCCAAAAGACTATCAATTAGCGGTGGAATTGTACATCGAACCCATGGATTTGCCCTTGGTGAATGCAGGTCAGGAAGTACGCTTTATTTTTGATGGCTGGCCCGCCATCGTGTTTTCCGGCTGGCCCGGTCAATCGTTTGGCACATTCAAAGGCAGCGTTTTTGCGATAGATAATAATATAAGTGTCAATAATAAATACAGGATTTTAGTAGCACCCGATGAATCAGAAAAACCTTGGCCCAAAGCGCTTCGCGCGGGTTCGGGCGCTCAAGGTATCGCCCTTTTAAACAACGTGCCGCTTTGGTACGAAATATGGCGACAACTCAACGGCTTTCCGCCTGATTATTATGATCGAAACGCTCAGGAAGACCCAAAATTAAAAGCACCTGTAAGGTCATTGAAATGATGAAAAAGATTGTATTGATATTACTTGGTATTGTGCTGGTAAGTCGGGCATGGTCACAAAGCGTTGATTCTGTGCGCGTTTTTACACAAGAGGCTTATTTTGAGTGGATTATTGCTTACCATCCTTTGGTGAAACAAGCAAATTTGCTTACCGCTGAAGCACAGGCAAATTTGCGAATGGCACGCGGCGGCTTCGACCCGAAATTGTATGCCGATTGGCAGCAAAAATCTTTCGATGATAAGACGTATTTCAATATCGGTGAGGGTGGTTTTAAAATTCCGACCTGGTATGGCTTGGAAGTGAAAGGCTATTTCAATAGTACGAATGGCGTTTTTTTGAATCCTGAAAACAAATTACCAGCGGCGGGGCAAGCGGTTGCCGGTATTAAAGCATCTGTAGGGCAAGGACTCTTTATTGATGAGCGTCGGGCGGATTTGCAAAAAGCAAAAATGCTGGAAAAAGCAAACGAAGCGGAGCGGTTGGATGCTATTAACAATATACTGCTGGATGCAGCGGTTGCTTACTGGGATTGGGTGAAAACCTACCAGGAAATGCAGACGATCGAACAGGCACTACAAGTGTCGAGGCAACGGCTACGCGGGATTGTGGAAAGTTTTTATTTGGGTGACAAACCTGGAATTGATACCCTGGAGGCTTATATTCAGGTACAAACCTGGGAATTTGAACTGAATGAAGCGCGATTAAATTATCGCAACGCCGGGTTGTTCTTATCAAATTATCTTTGGCTGGAAAACGATGTACCCCTTGAAATCACAGCGCAACTGCGTTCACCCCGATTGGATGAACTGGAAACGCAAGCCCCACTACCTGCGCTCGATCAGTATGTACAACTTTTTGATATAACGCATCCACAATTGCGCTTTTATCACGTGAAATTGAGCCAATTAGAAATTGATCGAAGGCTGGCGGCCGAGCAACTCAAGCCTCGTTTGGATATAGAATATAATCTCTTGGGCGACGGTTTCAATTTTAATTCGACTAAAACAGCTGATAATGGCGCTTTTAACGATTTATTTTTGCAGAACTACAAATGGGGACTTAATTTCAGCTTCCCGCTTTTCCTTAGAAAGGAGCGCGGGAAATTGGATTTAACCAAAATCAAAATATTAGAAACGGATTATACTTTACAGCAAAAGCGTTTAGAATTGACCAATAAGCTGCGCGACGCCTATAATGAATGGCAAAATACGCAGCAACAAATCGCACTGTATCAAAATGTTACGAATAATTATCGCCGTTTGCTGGAGGCAGAAAACGAAAAGTTTTCCATTGGCGAAAGCTCGATTTTCCTAATCAATACACGCGAGCAAAAACTCATCGAAGCGCAGTTGAAACTCATCAAATTGCAAGCCGAATTTCATAAAAACCGAACCAAAGTGGAATGGGCGGCAGGGCGTTTGGGAATATAGGGTTTAATCAGCGAGTTCGTAAAAAGTATCTTCTTTATCCTCGGTGGCAGTATGTTTGCAAGGAAAATCTTTTTCAATCAAAATATGCAGCGGGTGCAGTTTTTCCAAGCTAACTTGTTCACTGTTAACCCAATTTAAGTATTGATTTTCAGGAATTTGAACTAGGATTCTCCCGTTTTCAAAAGTGGCTGTGATTCCTATTTGTTTAGCAATTTGTAATTCATAAGAAAGCATTTGGCTTGCTCCGAAATTCACTTCTTCCCGCACAAATCCTTGCTTTTTCAATAACTCTATATCCGACTTGCGCAGCCGCAGCCGTACACTATTTTCAGCGCATCGAAGTTTCATAAGCAATTTGATTAAATGATAATCCAAGTTACAAAATTTTGCTCACAGTAAAAAAACACGTCACTTTTTTGTTTAAACCATTGAATTCTGTACTTTTAGTCGCAATAAAGTGAGCTATTATGAGAGCGTTCCTCGTTTTCCTGCTTTTTTGTGTCTATGCCTTGTTCGCTCGTTGGTATTACGTGTGCGAAATCAGGCATTTGTGCGATCCAGCGCTGCCAGCTATACCGCAGGACATTCGTTTGAAAACGCTACGCCTGATGGAAGGGGACACCGTCATCATACAAGGTTACGATCAATTTGCTTTTGATAGCACGAACGTGCGTCCTCGATTGAATGAGAATAATTCGTCTTTTTTGGACACCGTAGCTACTTATCTGAAGCTTTTTCCAAAGAAAAATTTAAGTATCACCGGCTTGTATCGCGCCAATGAAGACAGCCTGAAAGTAGGGTTTTATGAAAATATTGGTGTTGCCCGTGCCGCCGAAGTACGCAAATTGCTGATGCGCCGTAATATTGACGAAAAACGCATTTCGTTGGACTACCAGCGTACCTTAGATTCGCTTTTGCAAGAGCCACTGTTGTTTAACATCTTGTCCGGTAGCCCTGCAGAATTTGAAACCGTACAATTTTCTTTTACCAATATGACCTTTTCGGATGCTAATTTTGCCTTTGATTCGGACGAATTTAAACCCGGCGAACCTTTTGTCGCATATGCTGATTCGGTGAAAACCTATTTGGCTTTGAATCCTGAAAAAGTCTTGACTATTATTGGGCATACCGATAATGTCGGAACGAATAAATACAACCAGGACTTGGGCTTGCGCCGTGCTCAAAGTGCCCGCAGTTATTTCAAAAAGCAGGGTGTTATCGCCAAAATAAATGTGGAGTCACGAGGAGAATTGCGCCCGGCTGCTACCAATGAAACCGACGAAGGGCGGCAGAAGAATCGAAGAGTGAACTTTGTTTTGGAGTGATTTTCTCATATAGTGATATGACGATTTTGTGATATGAGATGTGGCGAAAACCCTATAGAAATTAGCAAATAACAGATAACCAATATATTATGGATTTCAGCAAATTCTTTTCCAATTTCGATTCGCCGGACAGTATTGCTATTCTTTTTTTCCTCATTCTGGCATTTCTGTTTGGCTTGCTGGTGGGCTATTTGTTGCGTGGCGGAGCTGTGCGTCGTTTGAAAAGGGAATTGGAGAAAAAACAAAAAGAACTAACAACCGCGCGGGCAGAAATTCCTCGTTTGGAAGAGGAATTGCATTTGAGAGAAGCCGATCTTCGGAAAGTCCAATTCGAAGGAGAAGAAAACAAAACCAAAGTCGCGCGCTTGGCAGATGAAAAAACGAAGCTTTATAACGAGGTTTACGCGCTGAATACCGAGTTGGAAAACCTTAGAAAATCAGGTGCTGGCGCAGATACTTCTCAGGAAGTAACGGAATTAAACGTTACCATTGATCGGCTTAATGCTCAGATAAAAGCTTTGCAATTGCGCAATCAGCAATTGGAAAACGAATTGAAAGACCTGAAATCTGTCGTTCCTGATGAAAAAGAGGAAGCGGTGGACTACCTCGCACAATTCCAAAGTACGCAAAATGCCTTGCGCAGCAGGCTCGAAGCGCTGGAAGCAAAACTCAACAAAGTGGAAACCGAGAACGCCAATTTGAAAGGGGCTTTGCAAGATATAAAAACGACCAATAGTGTCGCGCCGGTTGTTTTTGAAACAAGCACGCCAAGAAGTGTGGTGGATGAAGTAAGAGAACCTGTTTTTACAATTGGTACGAATAAAGCGATTCTGATGGATCCACTTTTGCAGCAAAAGCACGGACACGATAATTTGACTCGAATCGAAGGGATTAGTCCGTTTTTGGAGAAAAAGCTGAATGAAGCAGGTGTTTACACTTACGAACAAATCAGTCAATGGGATTCTGCTGATATTAATCGAATTATACAAGCGATTGGCTACTTGCCAGGGCGCATCGAAAAAGAAGATTGGATCGGCCAAGCTATCAAATTGCAAAAACAACAAAAAACGCAGCCGGAATCCTTTGAAACAAGGGGCTTTGGTTACCCTACTCAAAACGATGATCTGAAAATTATCGAAGGTATTGGCCCGAAAATCGAAGGCTTGCTCAAAAATGCTGGCATTCATACTTGGGAAGAGCTCTCCGAAACCGATGCTGAACGCTTACGTGAAATCCTTAACCAGGCAGGCGAAAGCTACCGCATCCACGACCCGACGACCTGGCCGGCACAAGCACGCCTGGCGGCTAATGGTAGCTGGGAATTGCTGCGCGAATATCAGGATCAACTGAAAGGCGGTAGAGAGCTACATTAAATATGGAATGATCGAATATTTGGAGTAATGGAATTTTGAAGGGACTCAACTTTCCATTATTCCAATACTCCATTATCCAACTATTCCAAAAGCTGTAGCACGATGCTTATCTTTGCGGCATGACCAATTATGACCAAATTCTCTACGACATTTTCCAGTCTGTGCAGCCGCTTTTTGGGCAGGGCAAGGTAGCGAGCTACATTCCCAATCTACAGAATATTGATCCTCACAAATTTGGTATTGCCTTAGTCACTTTGAATGGTGAAGAGCATATCATCGGCGATGCGGATGAGAAATTTTCGATACAAAGTATTTCTAAAGTTTTTACGCTGGCGCTGGCGTTTTCAAAAGTAGGCGAAGCGCTTTGGAAGCGCGTGGATATAGAGCCTTCGGGCACGCCGTTCAACTCGCTGGTGCAATTGGAATACGAAAAAGGTATTCCGCGCAATCCGTTCATCAACGCTGGGGCGCTGGTTGTCACCGATGAATTGCTGAGTCAATTGTCCAATCCAAAGTCCTCTATCTTGAGTTTTGTGCGGCGCTTGTCGGGCGTAGATGATATTTATTACGATTATGATGTAGCACGCTCCGAGCGGGAGACGGGATTTTTGAATACCGCTTTGGTCAATTTTCTGAAAAGCCATGGCAATATTCACAATCATGTGGACAGTGTCCTGGATGTGTATTTTCATCAATGCTCGATTGCAATGTCCTGTAAAGAGTTGGCGAAGGCCTTCTTATTCCTGGCGAATCATGGCACGATTCCTTCCTCTGGCGAGCAAATCCTCACCGTTAGTCAAGCGAAACGCTTGAATGCAGTAATGATGACTTGTGGCTTTTACGATCAAGCCGGCGAATTTGCTTTCAGAGTAGGAATGCCCGGCAAAAGTGGCGTCGGTGGTGGCATTGTGGCAGTTATCCCCAATGAACTGGCGATTGCAGTCTGGAGTCCAGAACTCAATAACCACGGTAATTCTTTAGCTGGTGTAATGGCTTTAGAATTATTCACCACGATGACGGGTAGGTCAATTTTTTAACAAAACCTATAAGGTTTTTAAAACCTTATAGGTTTGACGATTAGTAAGATCACTGCTTTTTCGCCATCACAAACTCCGATGCGCGCTCTTTTCCTTTGGAAATGCCTTCGATCCTGGCATACAGCGTATCCACGCCTTTTTGAGTATAAATAATCCTTTGCGGAAAATCGTGTTCCGGATTTTCAAAAGTAGCCCAGCCATTTTCATTGGATTTCAAGCGAAAATACACCGGTTCTTGATTGTTTTGATTCCGCACGGTTGGCACGTAAAGCACCTCGCCTTTCCTGGCTTCTAATGAAATGCTTTCATACGAAACCGTATCGCCGTTGCGAATCACAAAACTTGCGCCGATCATAGTAGAATCATTTGCCCATTGCCAGCTCTCCGCCATTTTGCCAGTAGAAAAGCTGCGTTCCCAATCGCCAAGCATCCATTTGAAAGGCTGCAGAAGGCTTGGGTTTGTTGAAGATGCTTGTTGTGGCAAGCGATTTTGACAAGATAGCAGTGCTACCGTCAGAAGCATAACAGTTGATAACTTTTTCATAGCCAATGTTTTAAAAATTTTCTCAAACGTACAAAAAAAGTCGCACACAAAATAAATTTTTTGTTTTAAATTATGTAAATTTGCAACAGATTAAACAAAAATTATATTCAAACAAACAGCATTCTATTATGAAAGCACTTAAAACCATCGGAATTATTCTGGCAGTACTCCTTGTGATTATTGTCGTACTAGGATTTATTGCTCCCAAAGACTTCAATGTCGAACGTTCGATTGTGATTGACGCACCGAATGAAATGATTTTCCCTTACCTGCAATCTTTTGAAAAAGTGGCAGAATGGACACCCTGGCAAGAACGCGACCCGAATATGCAAACGGAAATCATTGGCACAGATGGCACGGTGGGCGCGATCAATCGCTGGAAAAGTAAAGTAGAAGGCAACGGCGAACAGGAAATCACAGTTATCGTACCGAATGAACGGATTGAAACGAAGCTACGCTTTGGCGGCATGGGCGAATCGAATGCCATTTTGACCACAAGTGATACTGATGGCGGTACAAAAGTAACCTGGAATATGAATGGGCGCTCTCCTTTCCCCTGGAATGTGGTGGGAATGTTTATGAATATGGATAAAATGTTGGGTAACGATTTTGAAATCGGATTAAACAAACTAAAAAATATGATAGAATCTATGCCTAAAACGTATCGCGGCTATGCTGTACAAGAAATGGATGCGCCAGCCCAATATTTTATTGGTCACCGCGAAAAAATTAAGATGGATGAAATGACTTCTGAGCGATTCGGAATATATCTTCCAAAAGTTTTTGCGGCCGTAGGTGCAGCGAAAATAGAAATAATCGGCAATCCCTGCGGTTTATTCTTTATGTGGGATGAAGAAGCCAATCAAGTTGACCTCGCGTATGCTGTGCCAGTAAAAGCAAAAGCCGAAGTAAAAGGATTTGATACTTTTGAAGTACCGGCTGGAAAATTATTAATTATTGATTACTATGGCCCTTACACTGGAACTGCCGAAGCCCATTTTGCGATGGATGATTATATGAAAGAGCATAATCTGGAACAAAATCCACCGGTTTGGGAACAATATATTACGGATCCAACGACTGAGCCCGATACCGCTAAATGGCTGACAAAAATTTATTATTCAGTTAAAAATAAATAATTCTTATTTAATATATTATAATGCCATTAAATAATAACATCAAAAAACATGAAACATTTAAATCCCTATATGACATTTCCTGGCACTTGCGAAGCCGCTATGAAATTTTATCAGGAATGCCTGGGCGGTGAATTGACAATACAGACTTTTGCCGAGTCAGGACAAGAAGTTCCCGACGATTACAAAGATAAAATCATGCATTCTGAATTGAAGGTAGAAGGCATTCAACTAATGGCTTCTGACATGATGCCCGGGCAAAGTATTACGAACGGAGATAATATTACATTGAGCATTCATCTTACGGATGTGCAAGAGCAAGAAACTATTTTCAACAAACTCGCTGCCGGTGGAAAGGTGAGAATGCCATTGCAGGACACCTTCTGGGGCGCGCGATTTGGCATGCTGGTAGATCAATTTGGCATCCATTGGATGCTGAACTGCCCGACTCAATAAGTAAGCTTTTACCCGACTGTTTGACGCACAGCATTCTGCAAATCCGCGGAATGCTGTTTTTATTTTTACAATATGTAAACTTTTATAGCCGTTCCTTTGAACCTGTGCCCGTTTTTTCTATTTTCACTCACAATTTGAAAAATGTACGATGGTAGAAACACAAAACGCCCTATTGGCGGAAGCCCAAAAATACGTTGCCGAGTTTTACGAAGCGCACTTTTCTGAGAAATATGTATTCCACAACTTTCCGCACGTGATAGAAGTAGTGGAAGCCACTCGCCAAATCGCTGTTGCTTATCCAATGACCCCTCGTGAAATGGAGATATTGCTCTTGGCTGCATGGTTTCATGACATTGGCTATGTAGAGGGCCCTGAAGGACACGAGGAGCGCAGTGCCAATTATGCCAGTGCTTTTCTGAAGAAATACCATTACAATTCTGATGATATTGAAGAAGTGGTAAAATGTATTCGGGCAACTAAATTGGAGGCAGAACCCGAAACGCTTACCGCTAAAATTCTTTGCGATGCCGACTTGAGTCATCTCGGCGGCAAAATGTATTGGGAACATTGCACGCGCCTGCGCCAAGAGTTATTCTTGACCCAAAACATCGTAATGTCGGAGCATGAATGGGTCAATTTTGAATTGGATTTTATCACGCATCATCATTATCATACCGAAGCTGCACAAGACCTTTTCGATAAGCGCAAGCAAAAGCATATCCGCCAGATGATGAAGCATAAAATGCGACTCAACCCGGATACCGTAGATTTGATTGAGGAATTGGAAAAAAAAGAGCGAAAGGAAGAGAAAAAACTCAAAAAACTGCAACAATCGATTGATAGCAGTGGATTTCAATTGAAAGAAATTGATTTGGGCAGGGGTGTCGAAACGATGTATCGCAATATCTATCGCACCCATATCAATCTCAGCTCCATCGCCGATAATAAAGCGAATATTATGCTGAGCGTAAATGCCATTATTATTTCGATCGTGATTACTTCTTTGATACCTCGACTTGGCAGCAATCCTAACCTCGTTTTTCCAACTATTATCTTATTAGCTGTGTGCCTTACGGCTTTGATTTTTGCTATATTGGCTACCCAACCTAAGGTGACGAAAGGGCAAGTGACTCGGGAAGATATCCAAAATAAAAATGCGAATCTGCTTTTTTTTGGAAATTTTTATAATATGAAACTCGAAGATTTTCATTGGGGTATGATGGAAATGATTCGTGATAGCGACTTTTTATATAGCTCCATGACCAAAGATTTGTTTTATCTGGGCGTTGTATTAGCTAAAAAATATCAATATCTACGTATTTGCTATTTGGTATTTATGTACGGATTGATTGTATCGGTAGCGGTATTCGTATTGTTCCTGAGTTTAGTTTAGATATCTTGCTGTTTTCAATCATAAAAGGCTTTCTGAAAATATATCATCAGAAAGCCTTTTATATAATAAACTAATTTAAATGCCAGAAAGTATTGAAAAAGAGAGGGTTGTCTGAATATATACAGATATTTTACTATTAGAAATAGCACTAATCTTTATACTTCTATCAAATTCGTACTTCTAACCTCGTACTTCCAACTTCATCTCAACCATTGAGACTCAAAATCTTGATTTCGACGCGCTGATTCTTTTTGCGGCCCTCCACTGTTGAATTTTCCGCGATGGGTTGGGTTTTGCCATAGCCTCGATAGCGCAAACGACTACTACTGATGCCTTTTTTAACTAAATAATCATGCACCGCCTTGGCGCGATTGGTAGAGAGCTCATTGCAATAACCTTCGTCGCAAAGTCCGTTGGTATGCCCCCCAATTTCCACACTCACGTCGGGATTTCGAGTCAGAAAGGTATAGATATCATCCAAGGTCTCAAAAGAAGGATTGGTAATGACCGCTTTATTGACCTCAAAATACAATTTATCCAATCGAATCGTAGAGCCCTCCTTTAAATCGGCCCGACTCAACTCGGAGATTTTTTTATCTTCAATAACGGTCGGCTTCTCGTCTTTTTTCTCAGGCGCAGGCGTGGTAGGCTTCGGCTTAGGCGGATCGGCTTTCACCACTGGTTTTTCTGCTGATTTAGGGGTTACTTCCGGTTCTTTTTCTACCAAGGGCTCTTCACAAGGAATTGGTTTGAGCTCAGAAGCATTATCCATCAATAGATTGCCATTATAAGGAAACAAGGTAGGGGTATTGTAAAAAGCCTCCAACACGATGTGGGTATAATTGGCAATTGGCTCGAATTTGAAATTAAATTCTATCCAACGCGTATTAATCACCAATTTGGTCTCCCCCAGCAGATACTGCTTGTCGCAATAGTCAAACCCTCCATAAATCCTGAGTTTTGCCGGTGTTACGTAATTTGCTTGCTCTTCTGTAATACGACTAACGCTGATGTAAGATTCCGAACGAGCCAGATAGATGCTAAATTCGTAGCACTTGTCCTTTTCCATAGGGCGGCTCAGTTTTTGCGAAACTGCCTCCCAAGTATCATTATCGCGTACCACCATACCGAGATAAGTATCGCCTTGTTGCGACGCTTTGCTCACCTGAAACATCGGATCGGGTTGGGTATCGGGTGCCGACTCTCCAGGGAAACCGCAATCGTACCAACCTCGTGGCACGTGGCTATGTCGCGGAATATCTTCAAATGAAGCATTCGTCAAGGTGATGGGCGTATCCTGGCTCCAAGCTGAAAATGCCAGGAAAAACGACGGGATGATTAAAGCAAATGTGCGCAACCTCATAGTCAAATTTGTTTGCATTTTGATAAACAACGAATTTTTGTCGTCTATTTGTTTTATTCAATTCTAAAAAAAGCAAAATTGTACAAAAAAGCAAAGGGTTTAAGAAGACATTAACGCTTCCCGAACCCCTTTTTAAAGTATTTTTAGTAAATCGAAGAATTTTTTGTTCTTCAATCCTTGTTTTTTATTGATATGAATTAGACAATTTAGCAATAAAAATCTTTCCAAAGGTATAAAGATCAAGAAAATGCATTAAATCCTGTAACGTCGTGCCCGGTGATCAGCAAATGTATATCATGTGTGCCTTCATAAGTCAATACGGTCTCTAAATTCATCATGTGACGCATAATTGGATATTCGTTTGTGATGCCCATGCCTCCATGCATTTGGCGTGCCTCGCGGGCTACTTGTAATGCGATATGTACGTTATTGCGCTTGGCCATTGAAATTTGCGCCGGAGTCGCTTTTCCTTGATTTGCCAAAGTACCAAGTCGCCATACCAACAATTGCGCTTTGGTAATTTCAGTAATCATCTCCGCTAATTTCTTTTGTTGCAATTGAAATGCGCCAATTGGTTTTCCAAATTGCATTCGCTCTTGCGAATAGCGCAAAGCTGAGTCATAACAATCCAACGCCGCACCAAGCGCACCCCAAGCAATGCCGTACCGCGCTTTTGACAAACAAGACAGAGGTCCTTTCATACCTTGTACATTGGGCAATACATTGGCTTTGGGTACGCGCACATCTTCAAAAACAAGCTCACCTGTAATCGAAGCGCGCAACGACCATTTGCCATGAATCTCAGGCGCAGAGACGCCTGTCATATCTTTTTCAACAATCAATCCTCGCACAATGCCTCCCTCATCCTTTGCCCAAACGACTGCAATATCTGCTACTGGCGAATTGGTAATCCACATTTTAGCACCGTTCAGGATATAAGCGTCGCCATCATCCTTGATATTGGTAATCATGCCAGCCGGATTCGAGCCATGATCGGGTTCGGTCAAGCCGAAACAACCAATGAATTCGCCACTTCCCAGCTTTGGCAAATATTTTTTACGTTGCTCTTCCGAGCCAAATTTATAAATCGGGTACATCACCAATGAACCTTGTACCGAAGCCATCGAACGAACACCAGAATCACCACGTTCCAATTCTTGCATAATGACACCATAAGCAATTTCATCCATGCCACCACCGCCATATTCTGTGGGCAAACTCGGCCCAAAGGCGCCGATCTCCGCCAATCCTTTGAACAAATGAGTGGGGCACTGCGCTTTATCTGCATATTCTTCAATAATCGGCGATACTTCTTGCTTCACCCAGGCGCGTACCGCTTCACGGGCTAACAAATGCTCCTCGCTCAATAAATCATCTACATTATAATAATCATGATATTGAAAGCGATCTTCTCTTGCTTTTTTCATAATAGCTGCACCATTACTATTTTCTTGCATTTGCTTTATATTTTTGGTTAGGCTTTAATAAACCACAAAATTAGGTATTTAAACGGAATGTTTTAAGCTACTTTGTTTGTACTATTGAGATTTGGAAAAAATAATTCCATAGAAATAAAATCCTTGTTCATTATGGCAATCATTGCGTTAGAAGGTATGCATTTCCGTGCGTTTCACGGGTATTATCCTGAAGAAAATATCACAGGTACTGATTTTTTGCTCGATGTGTATGTAGAAGCGGATATTGAAGAAGCCGCCGAAACAGATAATTTGTACGAAGAAGTGGAGGAAGATTCAGAAGAAGACGAGCATCCATTATCGGTCAATTACGAAACGATTTATTTGCTTTGCGAAAGCGAAATGCGCAAGACCTCTAAACTATTGGAAACAGTGGTGCAAAATATTTCTAATCGCATCAACGAATATTTTACATTTGAAAAAGACGGTGAAGAAATTGTGCTGATCAAAGGAATGCGCATTCGGTTGAAAAAAATGAATCCGCCGCTGCATGGCAAGGTGGACTGCGCTTTTGTGGAGCTTTCAACGGGTGTTTTTGAATTGCCTTCCGGCGAATCGCTCAAAAAACTGCGCAACCTGATCAAGAATTGGGAGGAGTTGGAAGATTTACTATAAAAATAACATTTTGATAACAGGACAGAGCAAACCTTCGACGTTGGTAGAAAGTCTATACAAAACCATTTAAACAGATTATCGCATTTAAATTTTAAACATCATGCTTAAAAAATTATCCTTGTTTTTGATAGTGATTTCAATAGCAGCTTGCGATTCAGCTACCCTGGGTCAACTTGGTTCTGCGCTGGGCAGTTCTGCTCTCACCGAAGCGGAAGTAGCCAACGGCTTGAAAGAAGCCCTGACCAATGGCATTAGCAAAGGCTCTGATTTACTCTCGCAAGTGAATGGCTATTACAAAAGCGAATACAAAATTCTACTTCCGGCGGAAGCGCGCAAAGTGACAGATAAGCTAAAAGGGATTCCGGGCTTTAAGAATGTGGAAGAAGAAATCCTAGAGCGCATCAATCATGGTGCGGAAGAAGCGGCTAAAAAGGCGAAGCCGATTTTTGTGAATGCCATTAAACAAATGACTTTTACCGATGCAATGAAAATCCTGCTCGGCAATGACGACGCGGCGACTCAGTATTTGGGCAGTTCTACCCGCAATGCGTTGTATCAAGAATTTAACCCAGTGATTGTAGAATCGCTCGATAAGTTTCAGGCCCGCAAATACTGGTCGGATGCTGTGAATGCGTATAACAAAATTCCGTTGGTAGAAAAAGTAAATCCAAGTCTGGATGATTATGTAACGAACTCAGCCCTGGATGGCTTGTTTGGAATGGTCGCCAAAGAAGAACTCAATATTCGCAACAACTTGGAGGCGCGCACCAGCGAATTGCTGAAAAAAGTTTTTGCGAAGCAAGATAATTAATTTGATATTGGATTCTGGATACTTGATACAAGTAGCCAGAATCCAATAACCAGCAATGAGTCTTATTTCTTCAAAATCTTTTGTGCTGCGACTCTTTCGCCATCAGATATTTGCACCGTGTAATGCCCTGCTGCCAAGCCTTGTACGTTCAATTGTTCTTTATTCTCACCTTCCAAGAATTGAACCGTCTTGCGCTGCATTTCCTTGCCATTCAAGTCGTAAATACTCAGAAAATAGCGTCCACTTTTTTTCAATTCTATGTTCAAACTCAACTGCTCACGCACCGGATTTGGGTAAGCAAGTATCGAAGCATCTAATGCCTTCACTCCAAAAACGGACGAAGTGCTTCCTTCCGTAATTACGAGCGCCTGTGGCAATTCCGCTGCCGCATCGCCATCTGTACTTCCAGTGCCATTTACCGCATTGCCAGCAGCATAAAAACGAACCGGACCAGCGCCCGCCGCAGGTGCTTTCCATTTAATCTCGAATGAATTGACGTTGCGGGGGGAGCTATGCTCAAAATACTGGCGGTTATTGATATTTGTAAGGCGTGTACCTGCAGGAGGACTATCCCAAGTACCAGCATTAGCGTTGTCATTGCCGCGCAAGGCTACCGCCATAAAACCATAACGAGCAGGATTTCCATTCGTTGCAGTGATCGTGAGGCGAAACGTATAATCTTCGCCAGGCGTATATTGAGTTACCGTTGTGCTGCCTTTTAATAATTGTGCTGCAACGGTAGGAGCAAAATCTCCACCGCCGTGACATTCTGTACAAATGGCGGGACTTAATGGAGACCCCGTTCGATCTGCGTTTTGGCTGGCACCTGCGCCACCGGCATTACCCAGAAATAAAACAGCAACAAGCGCAATACTAAAAAATGCGTAAAGCAATTTGATTTTCATAAATAGAAAGTTTTGGTGATTAGATAGTTATTTGTAGCAAGAACTCATTTTGAGTGTGTCTGCTCAAAATATAAGGTTTAAAAATAGAATTAATGTCTAAACAATGATTTGTCGCAAAATAGCTTATGCTAATGTTTTAATGCAGATTTTAAAATGACCTTCCTTTCAAATGAAAAACATTTGGCACTAAAAGAAGCGGTGCGCATTGCAAAGTAAATGTCTTTAGGTATTCGGATTTAAGAGAAGATGCGATTCAAGCAAATCCTGTGTATGTTTAACCGAAGCTATTGGCGGCATTTTTACCTTTTACACCTTGATAATATTGTTCAATGAACTTCATGTCCTCCCCAATACTACCACTTGGGTAAAAAGGTTGGCTGAAGCCGATAATTTTTTTTCCCCAATCAAATTTTACCATCACAATGGGGACTTTAGCGCCTAAGGCAATATAATAAAATCCGGTTTTTAATTTTTCAACCTTTTGTCGAGTACCCTCCGGGGCAATGGTAAGCGCAAATTTTTCTTCCCGATTGAAAATATCGACCACGGCATCTACAAAATTGCTGCGCTTCCTGCGATCTACGGGGTAGCCGCCCAACGCACGAAAAATCCAGCCAAAAGGCTGCCGGAAAAGAGAAGCTTTACCCACATATCTGATGCTGGCTTTCAAGGCACTGCGTACCAACAAGCCTAAGGGAAAATCCCAATTGGAAGTGTGCGGTACGACGATAATCACGAATTTTTTTAATTCGTGCGGGTATTGCCCTTCTATTTTCCAGCCCCAAAGCCGGAGTATCCATTTGCTGATTGCGCTGAACATAGTATTAACAAGGTGATGAGGCAATGGGGTAATAGGTTTAAGAAAATATAAATTGATAAAATCACCCTATTACCCTATACCCCTATAAACTAATGACGGATTCAACATCCCAATTGGCACGCAAGGTTTCCAGCTTTTTAGTAATAATCACTTCCGGCTGAATTTTCAGGTCATAATTGCCACTATCCCAGCGCCCATTGGCGTTTAAATCTACAATAATTTTCACAGAATAATCTCCGGGTCGTAGCGTTTTGTATGTTTTTTCAAACGCCTCAACACCTGAAACCTCCAACTCATCCACCAAGGTTTCGCCTTGCAAAAGCTGCACCACATAATTCGTATCGGCCTGAAATCCTTCTATTTTTAGATCCAAATTACCAAAGGCCTTACTCAATTCGGCCCGATAAACAGCTTTAATCGTGTCACTTTGCAAGCCAAAAATATCCTGAAATGCACCAGGCAAAGCTTCCAATTCATAGGGCAATCCTTCTTTCCAGGCGGTTCGTAGCTTCACACTTCGAGGCTTGAGCGAGTCAATTTCCAACACCGCTTGAACAGGAATCCGCAAGGTATCTTCATATATTCGAATCAAAGAAGTATCAAAGCTAGCGACAGGATGATTAAAATCTATCGAAATAAATTGGTCAGGATTCACCGATACAGGCGTAGAGCGGACATTGGCTTGACTTAATTTTGTATTTTGCAAAAATTCGGCTTTCGCCAAAGCCTCAATCTTCACCGTATCATTCAAAATCGTGTCCTGCCGGATGTACAATTCCCAAGCCTGCGGCGAAGATAAATCATACCATACGTTCACCGTATCCTTGTCATATTCATATAGAATCGTTTGCCCTACATCCTGAGGAGAAAAATTTATATTTCGAGGTATTTTATTGAAAGTCAGTCGAATGCGACCAAAAATACTTGCTTCTTCATCCAATAAACGCAACGCCCGTTCTTCCTCAAAAAGTCGAATCGCAAGCGCAGGGGTGCTGTCAGCGACCACGATCAAGCTATCGGGAAAGCCAATCTGTTCATTAGCAAGATTATATCTATAATTAAAATCTACATCCTTCAAGGCAAAGCCTTTGAAAGCGCCAGCTCGCACATTCTCGATGCGAAAACTACCTTCTTTGTTGGTCTTTGCAAAATAAAATGGACGTTCGGTACGCACCACGGAGTCTGCAAGATTGTCGTACAACATAAACAACACCTTCTCTACCGGTTCGCCCGTTTGGGCATCTACGATTGTACCGCTTACCGAAAGAGAATCAAGCATATTGCCGGTAGCAAAAACAAAACGAAGATTCTCGGCAGGATTTTTTTCAGTCAGGTCTTTCACCGCTTCACCAAAGTTGATGGTATAGGTGGCATCTTCCCGCAGCACTTCCCTGCTATCAAAATCAAAGCGAACGGTGCGGCCTTTCAACGTAATAGTTGGGCGGTATTGCAGCGGTGGCGACACCACGACTTGGTTGAAAATATCTTCCAGTGTCACCCACTCATCAAAAGTCAATTGGATGCGTTGTTTGACAAAATTGGTTTGCAACGCAGGCGTGGAAGCCTCTGGCACCAATTGTGGCGGGGTTTCGTCTTTCGGGCCGCCTTCTGGTGCCGTGACTGTAGCGCAGCGACTTAATAATATAATAGCCGACAATAGCAAAAGGCAGCGTGCCATTCTTTTTCGTTCAGTTTTCAATTTGCAAAGGAAAGAAAATTTTTAGATACTGGATGTTGGTTTCTTGCTGCTGGCCTCTGGAGGCTATTGACAATGACTTATAATAAGCTTATTTTTACAACTCAAATTTAAATCAACGCCGCTGGCTATTTTATTCCATTTATCGCTTTTCTCGCCTGGCATTGCATGAACTCCTTTTGCAATGACTTTAATTCTATTTATCAAAATTTAAATTTTCAATATCATGTTTTTTATTGAATCCGAACGCTTAAAATTAATAGCGCTTGAACGGCATCAATTGCTATTGTTATTGGAAGACCTGCCATTATTGGAGCAATCCTTGGGCTTAAATCCTTGCAATCTTGAAGTAAACTTCGGCGAAGATTTTATGAAGGAATTCACAGAAGCTCTAACTTCAGTGACTATTCCGATCTTAGAACAACATCCTGAGCATTATAAATGGCTAACATTTTGGTTGATCGCGCATAAAAAAGATAATCTTTACATAGGCGGAATCGGCGCGTTTGGCTTTCCGGTCAAGCATGAGAGCGAAACAATGGTTGGTTATTTTTTAGACCAAAAATATGAGGGGCAAGGCTTTACTACCGAGGCACTCGCTCGTTTGCTCGAATGGATGCTTGCCGAACCAGCTTTAAAAACAGTAGTCGCGGACACGCCTTCCGGGCATTTTGCTTCGCAAAAGGTCTTGCAAAAAAATGGATTTGTGTATGATAGGGAAGTAGAAGAAGGCATTCGTTGGCGGCTTACCCGCTAAATATAAATAATTTGGGGCAGTATTTTTATTTTTTATTGATTATTTAATATTGACCAATATTTTTTTCAAAATAATCAATTATTCATTTTCAATAATCAATAAAATATTGCCTCAATTTTCAACCAAATGCTCCAATAAATCGGTCTCGCCTACGCCTGCGGTGTATAATTTTTGCTCAAAAGCAGCGGTTTCCTGTATCATAAAAATAGTTGCCAAAATGGCTGGTATTTCAATAAAAAGCCCCAACGCGCCTATAACGGAGACTTGAATGAGTGCTTCAATATCATTCGCATTCAATGATATACGAAGTGTAATATAACTGTATGTATTGGAAAATAAATACAAGGCCCACCACCAGCCAACTAAATTCGCATTCTTGATATTATTGTTGCCGGCAATAGCGCGTTGCGTTTCTATCCAAATTTCACGCATGATTTGATATGGATACATTAGATTGATAAATGGTATGAACCAACAACCGGCAGCCCAGCCCTCACTATATCTGAGGCCCTTTACACCGATTTTATGCAAATTATAGTAAGCTCTTCTAAACCACCGAATAAAAAATATAATAGAAAAAATAATAGTGATAAAAGTAAGCAAGGCAATAACCCCCTGGCGAATATCATTAACATTGGCGGAGTGATCATCATAATATCCGCCGCTGAAGCGATTGAGTAGATTGAGTTGCAGCAACTCGGAGATAAGGGATAGAATCGAGATCCCAAGTAAAATCCAGAAAATAAGCACAATTTGTTTGGCTCTCTGAAGGTTATGTTTCATGGCAGCAGGAAGGCATTATTCATTTGCAAAATAGGTATATTTGTTTAAATCCGACGTTTTTTTCTGCTTAAAGCCGTTTTTCGCTTTCATTTTTTACAAAAAACCTTTAAATTATGAGTTCATATCCACAAAAACAATGAGAAGACGATTTGAAGCTGTATTTTACTCTTTCCCTTTTCAATTGGTGATTTTGCAAATGCGTAGTAGCCAGCTTTTGTTGGCGTTGTGGCTGGGAGTTGTGCTCTTCATCTCCGGTGCTTTCGGGCGTAAACTCGGACTACAATATCTTTTTTTGGATCCGGAATATTTGGGCGGCGTTCATTTTGGTAGCTTTTTCTTTGTTGGCTTTACGCTTGGTGGGTTTTGGATGACATGGAATCTCACGACTTATTTACTTACGGCGCATCATTTTCCGTTTTTAGCATCTTTATCGCGTCCATTCACTAAATTTTGTATCAATAACGCTTTTTTACCCTTGGTTTTTTTGATTTATTACATGGTTTCTATTATCTCTTTTGAAAGTAAATACGAGCAACTGCCTGGCTATGTGGTTTTTATAAATTGCTTGGGTTTATTAATGGGCGTTCTGTCGCTTCTGATGCTCAATATGATTTATTTTTATTTTACAAATAAAGATATTTTTTCTTACAACCTGCCTGCACAAGCGCCACCCGACCAAAGTAAAAGTATCGCTCCTGGTCGCAGGGGGATTGATTTGGATTTGATCAAGCAAGACTCCAGCCGATGGCGCGTGACCACCTATCTCACCGAAGCCTGCCAACCACGCATGGTGCGTAGCGTGGCGCATTATGATTCGCGCTTGTTGATGAATATTTTTCGGCAAAACCACCTCAATGCTTTGGTGATTCAGTTATTTAGTATGCTGCTACTTATGGGATTGGGGCAATTGATTGATTATTCGTATTTTAGAATCCCGGCAGCCGCAAGTATCTTTATCTTTGGGAGCGTGATTATGGCAATTATAGGGGCATTGATTTATTGGTTCGATCACTGGTGGGTCACCGTTTTTGTAGGATTGTTGTTGATTTTAAATTATTTCACCAGTTTTGAAATATTAAGTTTTCGTAATAAAGCCTATGGTTTAAACTACAAAACCGAAGCTGCGGAATATACCTACGAAAAACTGCAACATTTTTGTGACCAGAATCAAATCAAAAAAGACAAAACGAAAACCATCGCTATTCTTGAAAAGTGGCTACAAAAAAACAAAAAACATTCCAACGACAAGCCCAAAATGGTTTTCCTATGCGTGAGTGGTGGCGGGCTGCGCTCGGCTACCTGGAGTATGAATGTCGTGCAAACGGTAGATAGCCTGCTGAAAGGCGAGTTGCTGCGCCATACGACCCTTATCACGGGGGCATCCGGGGGCATGATCGGGATGGCGTATTTGCGTGAATTATTATTACAAGAGCAACTTGGCAATCCGCTTGGACTTTATGATCCTATCCATTTACAGCATATTTCAAAGGATCTTTTAAATTCGGTAGCTTTTACAATTGTGACAAATGATATGTTTTTGCCCTGGAACAAATTTCAATCAGGAGGCTACACTTATGGCAAAGACCGGGGTTATATTTTTGAAAAACAACTCAATGAAAATACCGATGGATTATTGGATAAAACGCTTGGTGATTATCTTGAGCCCGAAGCAAACGCCCTGATTCCGATGATGTACGTTACTCCTATGATTGTGAACGACGCCCGACGCTTGGTCATTTCACCGCAACAAGTCTCTTTTATGATGACGCCCCCTATTGGAACGATTAATTCTGACGCGGTGGAAGTGGATGCGGTGGACTTTGGCTGGCTTTTTCAAAACCAGGATGCCCAAAACCTGCGCTTCCTCACAGCCTTGCGTATGAATGCAACTTATCCTTATATATTACCCAATGTGTATCTTCCGAGTAACCCAGGCATTGAAGTAATGGACGCGGGCTTGCGCGACAATTATGGCATTCTCTCTGCTACCCGATTTATTCAGGTGTTCAAAGATTGGATTTTGGAGAATACCAGTGGAGTAATTTTAGTGCAAATCAGCAGCTCTGAAAAA
>JANRME010000374.1:0-6850 GCA_033761835.1 Saprospiraceae bacterium | reverse complement strand
GACTGGTGAACCCGCGGGATTACTGAGTGAGGAGACCTTTGAAGTAATTTGGAAATACCGGGATGAATTGGATTCGGCGTTGATTTACGACCGCGATTATGAGTTTGAATATTTTGGTTTTAAAACGCTGGAACGCTCGTATTTGCTGCGCATGAACGGTAGGGTAGTGGAGCGCCCCCAACAAATGCTGATGCGCGTGGCGGTGGGCATTCACGGGGAAAATATTGAAGCGGCGATTGAGACCTACAATTTGATGTCGGAAAAATGGTTTATCCACGCCACGCCGACGCTGTTCAATGCCGGTACGCCGAAGCCGCAAATGTCCTCGTGTTTCTTGCTTTCTATGACGGAAGATAGCATTGATGGGATTTTTGAAACTTTGAAACGATGTGCGTTGATTTCGCAAAGTGCGGGCGGCATTGGCTTAAGCATTCATAACATCCGGGCGACGGGCAGTTACATCAAAGGCACGGGCGGCGTGTCGAATGGCATTATTCCGATGTTGAAAGTATTTAATGATACGGCACGATACGTGGACCAGGGCGGCGGCAAGCGCAAAGGCGCATTTGCAGTTTATCTCGAACCCTGGCACGCCGATGTGTTTGACTTTTTGGAATTAAAGAAAAATCATGGCAAGGAAGAGATGCGCGCGCGGGACTTGTTTTACGCCATGTGGATTTGTGACTTGTTCATGGAGCGCGTGAAGGCGGATGCGGAATGGTCATTGTTTGACCCCAGCGAAGCGCCGGGATTATTTGATACGTATGGTGGCGAATTTGAAGCCTTGTATCATAAATATGAACAGGAAGGCAAAGCGCGTAAAGTGGTGAAAGCGCAGGAATTGTGGTTTGCTATTTTGGAATCGCAGATTGAAACGGGCACGCCTTACATATTATACAAAGATGCAGCGAATAAAAAGTCGAATCAGAAGAACTTAGGGACGATTCGCTCGAGCAATTTGTGTACCGAAATCATGGAATACACCTCGCCCGATGAAGTGGCGGTTTGTAACCTCGCCTCGCTTTCTTTACCAAAGTTTGTAAATGAAGACCGCACGTTTGATTTTGATAAACTCGTAGAAGTGACGCGGGTGGTGACGCGTAATTTGAATCGAATTATTGATGTGAATTATTACCCGGTGGAGCAGGCGCGCAATTCCAATATGCGGCATCGCCCGATTGGCATTGGCGTGCAGGGTTTGGCGGATGCGTTTATTAAGATGCGGTTTGCGTTTGACAGCGCGGAGGCGAAGCAACTAAATAAAGAAATTTTTGAAGCGATTTATTTTGGGGCGTTGACCGAAAGTAACGCGCAGGCGGAAAAATGGGGGGCGTATTCGAGTTTTGAAGGTTCGCCAGCGAGCAAGGGCGAATTGCAATATGATATGTGGGGCGTAACGCCAAGCAATCGTTGGGATTGGGCGGGTTTGAAAAATAAAATTCAAAAAACGGGTTTAAGAAATAGTTTACTCCTCGCGCCGATGCCTACCGCTTCTACCTCGCAGATTTTGGGGAATAATGAATGTTTTGAACCTTATACGTCCAATATTTACAGCCGTCGCACACTTTCTGGTGAATATATCATAGTGAATAAACATTTACTAAATGATTTGATTGGTTATGGCTTGTGGAATGAAAATATGAAGCAAAAGTTAATGGCGTCGAATGGTTCTATTCAAAATATTGAAGAAATTCCGCAAGAATTGAAAGATTTGTATAAAACCGTGTGGGAATTGAGTCAGAAAGTGATTATTGACATGGCGGCGGATCGCGGGGCGTTTATTTGTCAAAGTCAGAGTATGAATTTGTTTGTCGAGAATGCCAATTTTGGTAAGTTGTCTTCGATGCATTTTTATGCCTGGCAAAAAGGTTTGAAAACGGGTATGTACTACCTGCGCTCGAAGGCAGCAGTGGACCCGATTAAATTTACGGTGACCGCTGAGGCGCAGGAGCAAGCGAAATCAAAAGTAAATACAAAAGTTCCGGCAGTGGCTGCTTTACAAAACGAAAAACCAGCGCCCATTACACCCATCGAGCCGGAGATGATGGAAGGGCAGGCATGTAGTCTGGATGACCCGGATTGCATTATGTGCCAGGGTTGAATTTAAAGGAGTATTAGCTGAATCGTTAAATAGCTAATATCCAAAGAACAAATTGTGCTGCTTATTTTTTTTGCTTACTGGTACTATAAGACGGCAGGTTGCTTTCGGGCCGCCTGCTTCTTTTTCTTTCTCATCTTTTAAGAAAATCTATACGTTAAATTTCTCATCTTTACCGTATCTTCATTGCAATAAACCTTTTCCTCATGCGTTATTGACGGATAAAGACTTGCTTTAAATATTAAAGCGAATTATCTTCGGGCCTTTCTGACACAAACCCACCCCTCCGTTACCGAAGGCTTGCTGTTCTGACCTAGCAGAAGGCATATAAAACAATACACATATAAAAATGCCGTTTATCGGCAAAGCAATTATCCTATGAGCTTGTAAAATGCGTTGTGCATGAAAAGAATGAGCTACACACTTTGGACACTCACGTTTCTGTTGCCGATGACACTAATGGCACAACACAAATGGGAGACAACTATCTTTTTCGGTGGGGCAAATTATCAAGGCGACTTGGTGCCCACCTTGCATCCTTATCCATCGGAAACCAACTTGGCCGTGGGCATTGGAGCGCGTTATCTTTTTAGCAATCGTTGGGCATTACGCCTTGGCGCAACTTATGGGGAACTTTCCGGTACCGATCAGAATTTTGACCAAGCTGTTTTTAGTGTCAAGCGACAATTTAGTTTTCAATCTAAAATTATAGAATCTTCTGCATTATTAGAATGGGAACCATTCGGGGAGCGCCGGTATCCTGGGTTTAATCAGTTTAAAGCCTTGATTTCTCCCTATTTTTTTCTTGGAGGAGGGGTCGTAATCTCTAACCCTGAAACTGTTTTTGCCTTGTATCAAAACGGTGAGGCGCCTCCAAAAGTAGCGCAAGATAAATCTATCAAGTACCCATCCAATCATTTTGCTGTGCCCATGGGAATGGGGATTAAATTTGATTTAAGCAAACGAATCGCTTTAGGAATCGAAGGCGGCACGCGTTATGCTTTCACTGATTATCTGGATGGAGTAAGTGAATCTGCCAATCCTACAAAATCTGATTGGTATGCTTTTGTGGGTGCGACTTTGACGGTTCGATTTTTTCAAAGAGATGAAGATAAAGATGGTATTCCTGATAAAGAAGATCGTTGCGCAAAGGTTTTTGGAAATATATCAGCCAAAGGCTGCCCAGATCGAGATGGCGATGGAGTAGAAGATGTAGAAGACCTTTGTCCGGATGAGGCTGGTGTGAAAATTCTTGGAGGTTGCCCTGATGCTGATAATGACGGTATCGCTAATCACGAAGATGTTTGCCCTTTTGCTGCTGGGCCTGATTACACGCAAGGCTGCCCAGATACAGATGGAGATAAAATTGCCGACAAAGACGATTGGTGCGCCAAGCTGGCTGGATTTTCTTACAAAGGCGGTTGCCCACTTTTGGATACCGATGGAGATGGACTTATCGATGAAAAACCTTTCTGCAATGAACCTTTGGAGCTAAAGTTACTCGCAAAGACTTGGCCTGTGATTAAATTGCCTTCTATTTTTCTAAGTTTCCCGCAAAAAATAATTTTTACCACCCATGCAATTGCCTGGAAAAGAGATTTATATGAATAATTTCTTTGTTGTTAAGCCCTAATTTTCTGAGAATTAGCTCTAATTATAAAATTTATGTATATTTGTAATTGATAATAGGTGAATTTTTTCCCAAAAACTTTGTATGCCCTATGAAAAAGCTATACACGCTTGTCTTAGCACTTAGTTGCATTATTATTTCTGCTTATTCCCAAAATAAAGAATGGGAAGTTGGTATGTTTCTTGGTTGGTCGGTCTATCAAGGTGATATGATTGGAAAAACAATTGACCTCAAGGAAGCCAATACTGCTGTAGGCATTACAGGACGTTATGATTACTATTACACGCTAAAAATTCGCGCCAATTTGCTTTTTGGTCGCCTTACAGGAGCGGATATTAATTACCCTGGTAAAGAAAGTCGAAACGCCAGTTTTCAAACCAGCCTGATAGAGCTCTCTGGAATGGCTGAATGGGAGCCTTTTGGCAAAGCTCGTACATTAAAAGGTGGTAAATCCAAATTTTTTATTTCGCCTTATTTTTTAGGCGGTTTAGGGCTCGTTTTTACCAATCCTAAAGCAAAATTCCCTTCTTTGGGTAACCCTGATAGCCAAAGTCCTGTTATTCAAGACCTTCGATCCGGGTATTCCAAAATTCATTTGGTCGTGCCTTTGGGTGGCGGCTTGCGCTATGACCTCAACGATAAATGGATGATCGGTGCGGAGCTTGCTGGAAGGGTTCCGTTTACTGATTATTTGGACGGCATCAGCGAATCGGCCAACTCTAATTCGATGGATTTTTATTGGTTTTATGGGCTAACGGTGATGTTCAAACCCAATCGCTAATAATTTTCGCCATTAAATGCGCTGATTTCAAATTTGAAGTTTCTGACTTAGAAGTTCATCTACGACCTTGGGAATGCCGGTTGAAGCCTTTTCTGAAACAGTTTTCAAGTTTTTCAAAAAATTCATTTCATAGCTGAAACTTGGTTTAGGATCAACATAAAAAATCTTGGCAGTTTCTTGCGCCAAACCTAATAAACCTGCGGCAGGATAGACCTGAAGGGAAGTGCCAACCACGATGATAACATCTGCCATCGCAACCTCCAATGCAGCAGGCTCAATCATCGGCACCATTTCTCCGAACCAAACGATATGCGGCCGCAACTGACTGCCTAATTCACACGCATCTCCTAATAAAATATCCTTTTTCCATTCATAAATCAGCGATGCTTTCTTGGTGCTGCGCGCTTTGAATAATTCGCCGTGTAAATGAAGAATATTACTGCTGCCGGCACGCTCGTGCAAATCATCTACATTTTGAGTGATAATTCTGACATGATAATGGGATTCCAAATTTACTAAAGCGGTATGACCAGGATTGGGATGTACTTCATGCAACTGGCGTCGCCGCGCATTATAAAAATCAAGTACCAAGCCAGGATTCTTGTGCCAGCCGTCAATAGAAGCCACTTCCATTATATCATAATTTTCCCATAGCCCACCTGCATCCCGAAAAGTGCTAATGCCGCTCTCCGCGCTAATACCTGCGCCGCTTAAGACGACTATTTTTTTCATTTTTTGAATTTTTTCTAAAATAAACTCCTAAACTCCTAAACTCCTAAACTTTTCAACCTCCTAAACGCTCGCCCCAAATATTGCACAATATCGCTTGCAATCAAAGCTTCTTGTTCCAATTCTTCCGATGCAATATCGCCCGCCAATCCATGCAAATAAACGCCCAGCACCGCCGCTTCCAAAGGTGAATAAGATTGCGCCAATAAGCCGGTAATGATGCCAGTAAGCACATCGCCGCTACCACCAGTTGCCATGCCGGGATTGCCGGTAGAATTGAAGTAGCAAGTGCCATTAGGGCAGGCAATGCAAGTATGCGCGCCTTTTAGCAGAATATAAACCCCCAATTCCTGCGCTTTTCGTCGTTGCAACTCGTTTCGTTCAAAATCATTGGCGGCAGCGCCAAATAAGCGTTCAAATTCTTTTGGATGCGGCGTTAGAATGCTGTTTTTAGGAATTTTTTTAAATAATCCTTGATTTTTAGCAATCAGATTTAAAGCATCCGCATCAATCACTAATGGCACAAGGCTTTCCTCCAACAAAATTTCCATTGCCTCCGCCGAAGTTTTCTTTTGATCCAAACCACAACCTACACCAATTGCTTTATAAGCTTGTAGCTTTGGAATTTCCGAAAGGAAAAATTCATGGCGATCTATGCTGACCATGGCTTCGGGAATACTCATTTGCAAAATCGAATAAGCACATTTGGGCGCATGAATCGTGACCAAGCCAACGCCGCTTCGCAAACAGGCACGCGCTGCGAGGATCGCTGCTCCCACTTTTCCATAACTACCCATAATCAATAAAGCGTGACCAAACGTACCTTTGTGATTGAATTTGTGACGTTTATGTAAAATATTTTTTGTAAATATTATATCAATATAATAATAAAGCGTTTTTGTTTTTGCGATAAAATCCTGATTCAAACCAATACTTTGATAAGTCCAATCACCGACAATATCCTGATTTTCAGGAAAAAAGAAAGCCAGCTTCGGCATTTCAAAACTAAAAGTATAATCCGCTCGGATGCAAGCGCCGTCGGTATGCTGGTCAGCAAACAAACCCGAAGGTATATCAATTGCCACGCGAATAATGTTTAGTTGATTCAAATGCTCGAATAAGGTAGCCCAATAGCCTGTGACAGCACGGTTTAAACCCGAGCCAAAAATGGCGTCAATTGCAATGGCGTTTTCTGGCAAATCGGGTAGGGGAGTTCCTTCCTCAATCTTATGGACTTGCAGCTCCGTTCTTCGTGGTAGCCGTTCCCAATTCACTTGAAAATCTTTTGATATATTATCACTAATTTTACAAAACCAAACCGTCACATCATAAAATCGTTGTTGTAATAGCCGCGCCGAAGCCAGCCCGTCGCCGCCGTTATTGCCTGGGCCACAAAAAATATGAATTGGAATATCTTGATTTGGGAATTTATGTACAAACCAATTGACGAAAGTAAGCGAGGCCCGCTCCATCAAGTCAATGGATGCAATTGGCTCATGTTCAATGGTATATACATCGAGTTCTCGGATTTGGTTGGCATTCAGGATTTTCATTTCTTTCAGACTTTAGATGATAGACATCAGGCAATAGATAAGTTTTTCTAGACCCCGAT
>JANRME010000373.1:0-12918 GCA_033761835.1 Saprospiraceae bacterium | reverse complement strand
AAGCGGCAAAAATATTACACTAGTTCATCTCGGCGATTTACCATCGGGTGTGTATTTCCTTCGCATCCAATCCAATGAACATATCAAAACTTTGAAATTCGTCAAACAGTAGTTTCTTAGCTCAAAACCGATTTGAAAATTCGCTTCAAGGCAGCTCCAATCCTGGGGCTGTCTTTTTTTATGCAAAAAATTTTAACGTACCTTGTAACTATCTTTCAATCATTCAGTAACCAGTTTCAAATTTAGATGCCAGATACCAGATGTCAGACATCAGAACAAAAAAACCAAAACATCTGGCATCTCAAAGTCTGGAATCTGGCATCTGAAGAAGGCCGATGGTGATGCAAAAAATGCCGACCGTAAGTGACGAAGAATGGATGCAACGCTTGGGAACAGGCGATTTTCAGTGTGCCGCGCACTTATTTGAGCAGTATCATGTGCGTTTGTATAATTTCTTCCTGCGGATGGGCTACGAGCAAACAACCAGTGAGGATCTGGCGCAAACGGTATTTGAAAGGATGATTCGCTATCGGGAATCGTTTCGCAACGATGCTTCCTTTAAATCCTGGATTTTTCAGATTGCGCGAAATGTAAGCGCCGATCATTACAAGAAAAATCGCTTGCGCATTTCTGATTTTGCAGAAGCGGAAAACGTCGTCGAAGAAGATGCGCCGATTTCCAGGCAATTGGAAGAGGCAGAAAATGTAGCAGCTTTGTATAAAGCAATGGCAGAACTACCTGAGGATCAGCGTGAAATACTTGTTTTAACTCGATTTCAAAACCTCAAATACAGCGAAGTAGCAGAAATATTGGGCATGACCGAATCAAACGCCAAAGTCAAGGCACACCGCGCTATCAAGCAATTGCGGGAATTGTATTTTAAAATGGAACAGCTATGAAACCGGATATAAATTCACAATTAATTGATTATCTGGAAGGTACACTTTCAGATATGGAGTCAAAAGCGCTGGAAGCCGAATTGGCGCAATCGCCGGAGCTTCGCCGCGAATTACAAGAGCTCGAAATCTTGCTCGGCCTCATGGATGACGTGTCATTGCAGCAGCCCAGCAAACACATGAGTCAGAACTTTCGTCGCTTTGTGACAGAAGAAGAACGCGCAGCAAAAATGATCCAGCCTCAAAAATCAGCGCGTATCTTTACTTTACATCGCGTCGAATGGAGCGTAGCAGCCGCCATTGTTTTAATTGCGGTGGGTATTGGATTTGGTTCGCTTTGGATGCGCAATCAACAACAACAAGATCAAATTAATAGACTACTAACCGAAACAGAAAACACTCGTAAAATGCTCATTTTGAGTATGTTGCAAGAGCAATCCGCCAGCCAGCGTATCAAAGCATTGAACACAGCCGTAGAAGAGCAATCCGCCGACCCACAAGTGATCGAAGCCCTGATACAAACGCTTTTGGTAGATGATAACGTCAACGTGCGCATGAAAGCAGCCGAAGCGCTAGGGCAATTCCCGCGCGAGCGCCAGGCAATTACAGCGCTCACGAAAGCATTGCGGACAGAGAATAGCCCTGAGGTACAAATTACATTGATCGACATATTGACCAACCTGAAAGCTAAAGAAGCGATTGACGAGTTTAAAACCTTGATGAAAAAAGAGGATTTGCTGGAAGTCGTAAAAACCAAAGCCGCTTATGGCGTGGAGATATTGATGTAATCAACCCGACTAAATATTATACAAAACACATAAAGCATGAAAATTTATTTACAAATAGCTATAGCTACTTTGTTCTCTACTACACTTATTGCTCAAAATGAATGTACTTGTGAACAAGTATTTGATAAGATGATTGAAAAATTAGAAGCAAATTATATTGCTTATCATATTACGAAAAATGAGATTTCCAGTGCTTATGAAATGCAAAAACAAAAATATAACACCTTAATAAAAAATACGCCAATATCAGATTGCGTAAAAACATTGCAGGGTTTTTTAGATTTTTTTAAAGATGGACACTTATTTGTTGTAGAGTTTCCAAAATTTCCTGAAGAAGAATTAATAAAACATAAAGCATTCATTAAAGAAAATGCAATTGACATTAAAAATATTTCGCCAGGCAATAAAAAATCAATAGAAGGTTATTGGACAGATGGTGAGTCAAAGTTTGCAATCATAAAAAATAATAATTTGCAAATCAAAGAAGAATATATAGCAGTTATTATTGATACAAAAGATAAAACAAAGATTGGTGAAATTAAGTTTGAGGTTAGCTTTTCTAATAACAAATGGGAAGGAACGTATTATACCAATACTTATACCCCTCGTTATGTGAATATTACACCTTATAAAGATAATAATTTATTAAACATTTGGGGTGGGATTTTGTGGGGAAGGCTGGATAGCAAAGATGCTGCGATGTATAATCCAGTTTCGCCAAATATAAAATCACTTGATAAGCAGACGATTGTAATGACAATTCCTTCCTTTTTAATCGAAAAGAAAGATTTTGATAAGGTGCTAAATGATAACGAAACGCTATTTGAAAATGCAGAAAATTTAATTATTGACATCAGAGGTAATAGTGGTGGAAATGGCATCTATTTTAATTTATTGCGATATTATTATGAAAAACCTGCCTTGAGCGGCAGAGGTTGGGCAATTTCTTCAGATGATAATATCGCCTATTTTCAGCGATTTGTAAGGAATAATTCTAATGATCCTTATGCGCCTGTCGTCGCCGAGATGCAAGAAAACAAAGGAAAACTCGTGAAAGGACCTATTTTTCAACCTTTAGAATTAGAAGCAAAAAAAACGAATATAAAGAAAGTAGTCATTCTTACAGATAGAGGTAATATGAGCGCTGCTGAGACATTTATATTATATTCTAAAGCCGTTAGTAATAAAGTAATAACAATGGGTGAACATACTGGAGGTGTAGTGGATTATAATAATGTAAATATGATTCCATTAAATTGCGAAAAACAAGGCATTCATTTTGGTTATCCGACTTATACCTTGCATGATAAAATACCAAAAGAAGGCTATAATAAGACAGGTATCTTACCAGATATTCGGATTAAAAATAATGTAAAAGATAAAATTGCATTTATAATAAATCAATTAGAAAAGTATTAATATTTAAGTTTTTTCACTCGACAAAATCATTATTATTTAACAAAATCAATTAATAACGAATGAAAAGGATACTCTCATTCATGACAATGGTTTGCCTATTGGCCACTTTCGCCAATGCGCAAAAATTTACAAAAGCCTTTAGCAATGCTTCCGGCGCCAAGCGCGTCGTGATTGAAGCTGATAATGCCGAAATCAGAGTCATTGCCCATGACGGCAAGGATGTAAGTATTGACGGCGAAGGCGATTATGAAATCCCAGAACGCGCTAAAGGCTTGCGCCCACTCTACCGCGATGCTCAGGACAATACCGGAATGGGCTTGGAAGTAATCGAATCAAGTAATACGATCACCATCAAAAAAGCTTCTAGCAAAGAAGGGGAATACACGATCAGGGTTCCGGCGGACGCAACTGTCACTATCGAAGAAAAAAGCTGGGATGGCTCAGAAATTAGTGTAAAAGGCATCAAAGGCGAAGTCGAAGTAAAAAGCTTGGGTTCTGATGTAGTGCTGGAAGACGTGACAGGGCCGATTGTTGCCAATACCACTTCCGGCGATATTACAGTAGTTTTCTCACAAGTCAGCCAAGCTGGCCCGACCAATATCTCCAATATCAGCGGCTTTATTGATGTGACCATGCCCGCTTCCACTAAAGCTAACCTCCGACTCGAATCCATTTCCGGTGATATTTACACCGATTTTGATTTAAGTACCAAGGATGGAATGCAAAGAATTGGCGGTTCTACTATCAAAACAACACTCAATGGCGGCGGTGTAGAAATCACGCTCAAAGCGATCAGTGATGATGTGTATTTAAGGAAAAAATAATTTTTAGTTTAGGAGCTTAGGAGTTGAAGCGTTTAGTATTTCCTATACATCAACTCCTAAACTACTCAATTTTTTAACTAAATAAAAAATCACCAGACTCATGAAAAATTATATTATTACTGCAATTATAATGATTTATGCAATTCCATTTACAGTAGCACAAAATTATTATGAAGCAACATTAAATAATTCCTACAAATTACCTGCCAGCAAAAAGGTAAGTATGAATCTAAAATTTGCCCGCGACATCAAGGTATCCGTGGGCAGTGGCAATGAAGTCCATTTGAAAACATACTTGAAAGCGACCAATGAAGAAATTGCAAAGATGCACACTTTTGATGTAGAAGAAGGCGGGGAATACTTACAAGTCAATACAGATTATAAATTGCCGAAAGATGAGACTCGCAAGCGCAATCAATGCTGGGGCTGTGACACCGAAAACTGGGGCGGAGGTGAATGTCTTTGCTTAGAAACACGATATGAGGTGCTTGTTCCTGCTGGCGCATCTATAAGCCTGGAAACGATTTCAGGAGATATTGAAATCAAAGGGTTACCCAATGGAATTTATGCCAAAAGCATCAGCGGTTTTGTGGATTTGGCATTGCAATCGAATGCCAAAGCGGATTTGAATTTCAAATCAGTGACTGGAGAGATTTACACCGATTTTGATAATATCAAATTGGACGGTAAGAGTACCTCTTATTCCAAACGACTCAATGCGCCTTTAAATGGCGGTGGATCGCGGGTTTCCTTGGAAACCGTCAGTGGAGATATATTTTTCAGAAAAGGTAAATAAAATCAAATGCTATGCCGCACTTTTAGAAGTGTGGCATAAATTATTATACTTTTATCTTTAACCTAATCCATCAAATTATGAAATCATTTACTTTTATTTACATATTTTTAATGATAGCAAGCACTTCATTCGCGCAAATCAATAAAGATTCAGAAAGCACCTGGAAACTCCCGAGTAGTAAGAAGGTTACAATGGATTTGCCATTTGCTCGAAATATTGTCGTCAAAACCTGGGATCGGCAAGAAGTATTATTAAAAACAGCGATCAAAGCAGATAATGAAGAAGTTGCGAGCATTCACCAGATGAATGTAACAGAAAGCGCTGACGCACTGCACATTAAGACGGATTATAAAAAACAAAGCGGTCGAAAATATAATAATTTCTGCAGTTGTGATAGCGAAAGAAGTAATTGGAACTGCGTTTGCATAGAGATCAAGCATGAAATTTTTCTTCCGAAAAATGCGATCTTAAGCATGGAAACCATCAATGGAAGTATTGAAATCAAAGGTTTTGAGAGTCAGATGCATATCGAAAGCATTAATGGTTTTGTGGATATTACATTTAGCCCAAGCGCCAAAGCCGACTTGGACTTCAGTACCATCAACGGCGAAATTTATACCGACTTTAATATTAATAACGTAGGCAAAATGTCAAAATATTCCAAAGAAGTACGCAGCCAACTCAATGGTGGTGGCGCGGAACTGGAATTGGAAACCATTAACGGGAATATTTATTTCCGTAAAGGGAAGTAAGCTAAAAATATAAGATAAATTACTGGCAGCACCACTCACCTCGGGGCTGCCGTTTTCATTTTAGACTTTGCTGTTTTCACTCACCAGCCCATTCCCTTCCTCCATTTCTTCGGCTTGTGCTCTTTTATTGAATTCATCAAGCTCGCGGAGGGCTTCATCCAGGACGGGGTTAATAATATTGGCGCTGCGCAGCCCATCGTGTACCAGTTTGGTATAGGTCATGGCGTCTATGCCGAGCGCCATCAGGGTGTCGTCCAGCATCTCGTGGATTTCGCTGTTTTGCGCGATGATCTTACTGAATTCATTGTGAGCAGCGAAGGTGCGGCTGAAATTATCCGCATAAAACATACGCGGCATCACATCTTCGTGCAGTACACCACGGCGTTCTGCATTTTGGGCGTAAGCCAGGCGGCGCGGACCCATCTTGCGTTTACCTTGCCGCTCTTCCATCGAAAGGCTGATGATGTAGGGCAACATCTCCTGCTTCAAAGCCAATAAAGTCGCTTGCCATTGAGCCAATTGCTCCGGTGAAGGAAGTTGTTCAGGATTAGAGTACATCTTCATGACTTGATTAAGATTTAAAGATTATTAAATAAAATGAATATCCAATCTTAATGCAAGCCTTGTTTGTGTAAATATAGTATAAAAACATATGCAATATAAGGGCAATAAATAAGCTTGTCAAGCCCTCCAACAAAGTTTTTACACCCTGAAACTAAGTTTTTTAACTTATAAAGCTAACTTAAAGAACCAAGTAAGGAAAAAGCTTCCACCTCTATAGCATGAAGCAAGAACCTCAACAGGTACTCAAAAGAACCGCTACAGCATCTTTATTCAACCTATACAGGTTAAACCTTGAACCTCAATAACATGAAATAAGTACCTATAATGGTTCTTTTTATAAGTTATAATAGCTGCTTCGTTGAACCCTGATAGGTAAAAAACTTTACTGGATAGGAATTTGTAAGAAGCTTTATAACTAATCTTTTTCTTCTAAATAGCATGAAGGAAGTACCCTGACAGCTTATTAAAGTTAGCTTTTCCAGTGCTTAAGTTTGTTTGATAAGCTCTAAAAGTTAGATTAATATGTAGAATAACTTAGAATGGGCTGGATTTGATGGAATTTTTTCCATAATAAATAGGATAAAATGATAATAGTTACAAGACAGATTTTAGGAATATTGTAGCCCTATAAAAATTAAATATGTAAATTAGCCTCATTCCTTTACTAAAAACTCAACCTCATGAAGCCCATAATCGCCTTTTTTATCTTTTCTTTATTAGCAGCTACGGCTCTCCACGCGCAAATCGAAGACCTCACGAAAGACTCGGAGTTTTTTGAAAAACAAAAGATCGAATACCAACGCTGGCTGGATCATTCTGGATTGGGCTCCACGCTCAAGGTGCATGCCATCGAAGTCAAGCCGCAGCAGTTGTCACTTTATCTGGCATTTCCCTATCAGGATATAGATTCTATCATGGTTGCCTGGCGAACTTTAAAAAGCGCTTTTGAAAAAGAGCGTCCACTGACCCTGGAGCAGGAACTGTTCTACAAAATGGTACACCTGATGGAAGTACGCCAGTCGCTTGCCAACGTACAGATTTATGACACTTACGATCTGCGCAAGGAGCCCTTGTTTTCCCGTGCTATTTACTTTAAAAATGATAGTGTCAACGTGGATGCCTCTAATCCTAAGTCAAAGATACGGGAAGTCAACATCAAACCGGATGATTTCAGTGATATGCGGAGAATGTCGGTGCAATCATTCAATCAAAAATTCAATCGCAAAATGGTGTACGATAAAATTCATACCTACGCCAAGCAAAAATATGAACGAAAGACTTGCGATCAGCGCAATCCCCAACTGCGCCTTTTGGAAAGCGATGGTATCTTGCGATTTGAAATAATCGACCTGTGCCGGGAAGTGCTCACGGATGAAGCCAATCCACTGCTGTGCAAAATACTACGTAAAGTTGGCTACGATTGCAATTGGGTGAAACGGGAACTCCTCACCTTTACGGTCATTCAACGAGAAACGTCAACAGGCTTTCAGTTGAGTATCGAAATTGACGGTAAGTACGGGTCTGGCTTTTACGAGAATGTGCGGCGCGGTGGCTACCTGAGCATGGAAATTGATTTTGATGATTACCTGGAGCGCTATGCCGATCAGTTCAAAGAAGAAATCCGGCGTTTGCTTACCAATGGAAAACCATGATAACGACCTCCAACTTTAAACAAGAATTGCGCCGCCTACTGGCAGCGGATGAACCAGAAAAGGTGATCCAACAATTATTGGAACATACCGAAGCAATCGGCGCACTGCAACTGCACAACGAGCTGGTGCTGCAATCCGGCAGGTATGCCCAGTACGAACGCGACCAGCGACTGGGCACCGAGGATTATGACGATCTGATTCGCACCAGAATCAAAATCAGCCAGGCGCTGCTGGGCATCATTGACCAATTGTCGGAGGAAAACGCAAAAGCCGGTAAAGTCAAGCGCTTGCGCGGCATCAGTGAAAAAGCACTGAAAAACCACGTGTTGTGGATACTGCTGATAGAAAAAATTCTGGTGGTTGGGTTTGTCTTTTTTTTGTGGGAAACAGGTACTTTCACAGTCGAGCAATTTACAAACACCATTGGTTTGTTGATCCCTTTGTTTGCTACTTACCTGACTGTCATGCTGAAAGATGCTGCCAAGCACCGCCATGTAGAAGTCGCTTTAGATCAAAAGCTTCTGGTAAAGCGCAATTATCAATGGATGACGTATTTTTTATTGCTCTTATACTTTTGGGTGATTGTGGGTATTCTCAATTTACGCGGACCAGGTATATTGAATCAAAGTCAGTTTACTACATTATTAGCAACGGTGGAAAGTGGACTGGGCGTGTATATCGGGACGATTGTACTGGCTTTGTTTAAAAAAGAGGAAGTTTAAGCCATGAAATATATCAGACTTGCGCTTGGGATACTGCCTGTATTACTACTATCTTTTGGCAGTGCAAAAAAAGCGGATAATTCAGTGAAGCCTCGACCTGGTAAAGACTATGCTTTGTTCTTTGCTGTAAAAGAGTATGACTATGATAGCTGGTTAGACTTACAAAATCCAATTAGAGATGCGGAAGCAATAGCCCAAGAACTTCAAGATAGATATGATTTCGCTACAGAAGTTGTTCCCAATCCTACTCAGGCAATTATACTCAATAAATTACGGGAATACAGTTTGAAACAATATGATGAAGACGCTCAGTTATTTATTTTCTTCAGCGGACATGGAAACTATGATGTGTTAACTACTGAAGGTTTTCTTATTCCAAGGGATGGAAAACCCTCTGCTCAAGACGTGGATGGAACTACTTGGATTTCTCATGATCGCTTAGAAACCCGGATTACTTCTATTCCGTGTAAACATATTCTTCTAGCCATTGATGCGTGTTTTTCTGGTACTTTTGATCGGAGAATCGCGCTTGGGAAAAATGAGGAGCAAGTACTAGCTTTTGTTGAACAGGGCTTAAAATATAAAAGCCGCTTATATCTAACTAGTGGTGGTAAAGAATATACCTCAGACGGAACAGAGCATTCGCCTTTTACTAGAGAAATTCTCTCTGCGCTTCGACTAGATGAAAATGACTTGATTACTTTTCCAGAGTTAGTATCAAAAATGCAATTTGTAAAACCTGAACCTCGTTCTGGAGAATTTGCAGGAAATGAAGCAGGGGGAAATTTTTACTTTATTGGAAAGAATGCAAACATACCTAGAACTGATAATCGCTTTCACCGTCCCGCACCACCTAACAAAAATGAAAATTCCTCTTTAATTTTTTCTTATTCCTTCGATCCGAATTATAAATTTAAAACCTTGGAATTAAATGGAAAAACCTGGATGGCTGAAAACTTAAACATTCAGGTTCCAAATTCTTGGTGTGTTGATAATTACTCAGCTAATTGCTTAAAATATAAAAGGCTATATACCTGGGAAGCAGCTTCCAATGCTTGTAAATCTATTGGATGGAGACTACCAACAGGAGAAGAATGGTCTGATTTAATAAATCATTTTAGCGACAAACGAGAAGTGGCATTTAAATCAATGAAACAAGGTGGTAATAGTGGCTTCGATCTTCCTTTAGGCGGTTGGAGAGACGAAGCAGGAAAGTTTGAACGAATGGGATCAAATGGATTTTACTGGACAAGTGAGGAATTTAATTCTATTACTGCCTGGATATATGATTTTAACACATATAATGGCGGTAACATAGGAAACTATCAAATGGACAAGCAGACTGCAATTTCCTGCCGTTGCATAAAAGATTAAAATCTGAAATGATGAAATTGACTCCGTATTTTATGATAATCATAGGAGGGGTATTTCTATTTTCTTTTAAAAATGATGAAAGTTTACCCCGACCCAACAAAGACTATGCCCTTTTCTTTGCCGTGCAAGACTACGATAAATGGGGCAAGCTGCGCAACCCCATCAAAGACGCCGAAGCCATTGCCAAAGAGCTAAAAGATTTGTACGGGTTTGATACCTTGATCGTGAGAAATCCTACCAAAAATCAGATTTACGATAAGCTGGAAGCTTACCGACAGCGTAAATATGCGGACGATGCCCAACTCTTGATTTTCTTCTCCGGGCATGGGGATTATGACGCTGCTACCCAGGAGGGCTTTTTTATACCCAAAGATGGGAAGCTGCAAGATAGTTATCAGGATAGCTACCTGCCACATACTCGCCTGGAACGCCAGATTAACAGCATTCCCTGTAAGCACATTTTGCTGGCGATTGATGCCTGCTACTCCGGTACGTTTGATAAAGCCATTGCGCTGAGTAGAGACAATAGCAATTTTACACGCCCCGGTGCAAGCGATGTCAATCAGCAACGGCAGCTTTTTATTGACCGTGCCTTGAAATACCAGAGCCGCTTATACCTGACCTCTGGTGCGAAAGAGCGTACCCCTGATCCTTCGGAATTTGCCCGGCAATTCCTGGCAGGCTTACGCAATTTCGGTGGTGATGACCAGGTACTCACCTTTAGTGAACTGTGCGGCTACATGGAAAAAGCAAACCCTACGCCGCGCTTTGGAGAATTTGAAGGGAATGAGCCGGGTGGAAATTTTCTGTTTATTTTGAAAGAAGCCACTTCAGCTACAGCGCCGACCATTACCACAAGAACACCCGCCCAAGAGCCACCACGGACGGTAGAGAAAGCAAAACCGGAAATCCCCGACTTCGTCTTTGTCAAAGGCGGCACTTACCAAATGGGCGACCAGTTTGGTGAAGGCGAAAGTGATGAAAAACCGGTGCATAGCGTCACAGTGAGTGATTTTTACATGAGTATGAATGAAGTAACCTTTGCGGAATACGATGCTTTTTGTAGTGCAACCGGACGCACCAAGCCTTCGGATAGCGGCTGGGGACGCGACAGACGACCAGTGATCAACATAAGTTGGTACGATGCTATCGAATATTGCAATTGGCGTAGCAAGCAGGAGAGTTTACAAGCCGTTTATACCATAGACAAAAGCCGGAAAGACGCGAATAACACGAGTAGCTACGATGATGTAAAATGGACAGTGACGTGCAACTGGGCAGCCAATGGCTACCGCTTACCCACCGAAGCAGAATGGGAATACGCGGCGAGGGCAACTCCCTCTCCTACGGGGGAGGGTCGGGGAGGGGCTAAAGTGCGCTTTGGCAATGGACAGGACATCGCCCGCGCATCGCAGATTAACTTTGATGCCTCCGCATCTTACAAAGAGGATTATTCGGAAAGCGGGACATACAGAGGCAAAACCGTGGAGGTGGGTAGCCTCAATAGCCCCAATGAGCTTGGCTTGCACGACATGAGCGGCAATGTATGGGAATGGTGCTGGGACTGGTATGGCGACAAATACTACGGTGAAAGCGCCAACAGCCGGGACCCGCATGGACCGACGAGTGGACAATATCGCGTGGTTCGTGGCGGGTCTTGGGGCGATAGTCCAAACAACTGCCGCGGTGCTTACCGCTACAGGCTCATTCCGTACTTCCGCTTCGCCGTTATTGGGTTTCGTTTGGTACGGCACTAGTATCCCTTTGTTTCTTTTACCCTTTTACCCTTTTTATTTTCCCGCGAAGCGGGTCGATTTTTAAATTTTTGAGTGATTATTGAAATGTGATTACGTATGAAGAGAAGTTTTAACTCCATTTTTTTGCTGATTGGTTTAGGAGTTGCCTTCACCGCATTTGTTAACCGATCCCAGCGGGAGGTGTTCCGCCCTGGCAAGGACTACGCCCTTTTCTTCGCGGTGTCCAATTACAAAAACAGCAGCCTGACCAACCTGCCTAATTCCATTCCAGACGCCCGCGCCATCGCCGAGGTGCTGGAAAAAAGCTACGGCTTTAAAACAGAAGTTATTCCTGATCCGACATTGGATGTCATCGAGCAAAAGCTCAATGAATACCGCGATAAATTTGCCAAAGGGACTTTGGCGAAAGATGGGCAGTTATTCATCTTCTTCTCCGGGCATGGGGTGAAAGAATCCAACAACGGCTATTTCTTACCGGCGGATGCGGATCCTTCCCGCTTATTCCGCACGGCGGTGGCTTACAATATCTGGCGACCGATTATCAGCGAACTCCAATGCCAGCACATTCTGGTAGCGGTGGATGCCTGCTACAGTGTGACCTTTGACCCAAGCTGGGAAAATAAAAATGATCCTAAATTCCAGCGCATTGGGGAACTGAGTGAAACGGAGCGCATCCTGGAAAACCACAAAGCCTATAAAAACCGCATTTTCTTTACCGCCGATGCGAAAGAGAATACTGTACCGGGTCGCTCCAACTTTGCCCGTAAACTGCTGGAAGGACTTTCTGCCAACCAATATAAAGGTAGCTTTATTACCTCCACCGAACTTTTTGCCAATTTCATGCAGAAGGCGCAGCCTGCGCCTCGTGCCGGTTTTTTTGAAGGGGATGATGCAAATTCCAGTTTTCTGTTTTTCCCGACGCAGCAAGTGAACGTGGACCCGCAGCGCTTTGACCAGCGCCAACGCGACATCGAAGCCTATCGGAAAATTCAGCAGAACGCTACAGTTATAGCTTGCCAGCAGTATCTGACGGATTTTTCGGAAGGGGCTTTCCGGGGCGAAGTAACTGCCCTGCTGTTACAATTGCAAGATGAACAGGAATGGCAGTTTGCTATTTTGAAAAATACACTCACGTCTTATGAAAACTATCTTCGTTTATATCCCAATGGAAAATATAATATGGAAGTAGTAATTATTATTGATAGTTTAACTAGAATTAATAATATAGAATTATGTCGTGCGTATTAAAGTTTAAGCAAACGAAGCGAAAGAAAGATACGTTAAAAGAGTTCATTGACATATTAGACAAAACAAATTCCTACCAATGAAAGCGCATACTCAGCAAACCCGCTTGGAGGCTATACGATTATATGC
>JANRME010000372.1:0-41946 GCA_033761835.1 Saprospiraceae bacterium | reverse complement strand
AAGGGGTAGTCACTTCCGGCACAGTGACCCGCTGGAACGACGTGAGTGGCAACAATAACGACGCATATCAAACGAATGCTGTTTATAACCCGACATACAATAGCAGTAATTCCATCAATTTCAATCCTTCTGTAAATACCGTTGGTTCTCAAGGAATGCTTTTCAAGAAAACGATTCCTCCCACTAATAACCTGACCATTTTCGCAGTCGGTAGTACGACCAATACGCATGCCAATTGGAATACACTATTGCGCGGTATCAATACCGATCACATGATCATTGTGGAAAATAGTGTGGAACAGATGGGGTATTATGATAACAACAACGTGGGTTACAAGAGTAGTGGATTAAATCTGAGCACAACCGAACCGAAAATTATGTCTATGTCGCACAATGCGACTGCCAATACGACCCAACCTCGCGTAAATGGTAAAAACGGTACGGTATTGACCAATATCAATGAAGATGATGTTGATTATTGGCAAGCATTTATGAACTGGGCTTGGCAAGGAGCAGATCAGTCCTTTGGTCGCGTCTCCGAATTTGTCGCTGTGTCCGGTACGCTTTCCCCCACCGACATTCAAAAAATAGAATCTTATCTGGCTTTAAAATATGGTATTACCATAGACCAAACAACGCCAACGAACTACCTCGCTACCACCGGCACGATGTGGGTGAACGATAGCGACGGTTATATCCACGACATAGCCGGTATTGGTAAAGACGATTGTCAGGATTTGCACCAAAAGCAGTCCAAATCTGTCAACACAGATGACCCGATCACCATTGCCATCGGCGATACCATCATGCCGACCAATGCGGCAAATGCTACCAGTGTAGGAAATGACCTGTCCTTCCTGACCTGGGCAAATAACGACGGCAATACCACCAATTTCAGTACAGCGGTGAGTGTCTCTGGCGTGCTCTCCACGGCGCGTATTGCGCGTGTCTGGAAAGTAGATAAAACCAACTGGAACAACACCCCAAATCTGACCATCAACTTCCAGGGCGCGAATGCCAGTTATTACTTACTTATCAGCAATGACCCGACTTTTGCAAGCGGTGTAACCGAATATCAATTGAATGCCGCCGGTAATCGTACTTTCCCGGCTTCTGCGCTGGCGCACGGGGCGTATTTTACCTTTGGCAAGCGCATTGCTGGTCCGAACTGCGTGAATACCGGCATCGTTGCCTGGCTTCGGGCGGATATTGGGGCGAATGGTATTAACTGGACGGATTTTTCTGGGAACAGCAATGACCCCACTGCAACCAGCGATCCTGATGCTACTACTTCAACCCTTATCAACTTCAATCCAGCGTTCTACTACGATGGCAACGATGGTCATACTTTGCCAGTAAGCACCCAGGTCAACGGGCAACTCAGCATCCTTACAGTAGCTAAAATGGAAGGCACGCAAAACGGTCGGGTTTTCCAATCGGCTGTTGGTAATAATTTGATGGGTTATTGGGGCGGATATGAAAATCAATTGTACGTGGAAGGTTGGTTGAATGGTCCTTATGGTACCCTTGCAACTACAGATGTTCAGATGTTTTCCTTCCAAAGAGCGACTTCCGGGGCTTATGAATTTAGGAATAAAAACAAGGTAATCAAAACGGGAGCAAGCTCCAATAATTCTACCTGGAGACTCAATATAGGCAGTACGGCTACCTATTTTGAACCTTCCAAGGTGTATGTGCCGGAGGTTGCTATTTACAGCACAGACCTGAGCGCTACGGATGTCAGCAAGATCGAATCTTATTTTGCTTTGAAATATGGTGTAACTTTAGACCAAACCACCCCTGCCAATTACCTCGCCAGCGATGGCACGATCTATTGGGATGGTACCGCCAATAGCGCTTATAACGACGACGTTACCGGTATTGGGCGCGATGATTGTACCAATTTGTATCAAAAGCAATCCCGTTCGGCAAATACGGACGATGTGATCACCATGGCGGTAGGAACCAGCCTTGCCGCAAGCAACGCTGCCAATGCGACCACCATTACCAATGATAAGTCCTTCCTCGTTTGGTCGAATAACGACGGCGCAACTGCCTTTAGTCCAATCGTATCGGGCTTTACGAATGCCACCACGCGTATGAGCCGCATCTGGAAAGTGGACAAGCACAACTGGGCGGATCAAAATATCACCATTTGCGCTTCGCAGGCAGGCGAGCGCTACTTGTTGCTCAGCACGGACGACACCTTTGGCGCGGGCGACGTAGAAAAAACTTTCAATTTCGGTACGGGTTGTCTCACCCTCAATTCCAGTGAAATGGCAGATGGTTCTTATTTCACCATTGCCACCAAGATCGTGGGTCCGGCTTGTGTGAATGCAGGCGTTCAGGTATGGTTGAGAAGTGATTACGGCACCGGTACAACAACAGATAATACTGGAATCACCAACTGGTCAGATTTCAGTGGCAATAACCAGGGAGCAGCGCAATCTCCTGCTTCTCCTACTTTGCAACCAACTTACAAAAACAATAGCACCGATAATATCAATTTCAACCCAACCCTTCGATTTGATGCAGGGGATTGGATGGAAAATACGACTGCTCCGCTCTTGGCGAGCAATAATTTTACACTGATTGCAGTAACCGATCAAACGGCAATCACCCAGTGGGGTTCTATCATATCCTACAACCGCTCTGGCAATTCGGATCGCCCCATTATTACCAACATGGATGCTTCGGCTACCATCGGTATGAATCGAGTGAATGTAAGTGCCGGAGGCGCTGCTATTACAACGCCTTCTGGTCCGTTTATTATTAGAACCCAAGGTAATGCGACCAACGTCATCGCGGAGGCAAACGGCGGCGCTTTGACCAGCACTGTGGGTGGTTGGGGTGTAGGTGGCGGCGCTACTATTGGTTATTATCTCGGAAGGCATAATAGCGCAGGTTATCTTTATAATGGTACTGTTTCAGAAGTAATTGCATACAACCGGGAAATAACACTGGATGAAAGAGAAAGGGTGGAGAGCTATTTGGCTTTGAAATACGGGATTACACTGAAAAACGGTACAATTGATTATGTCAGCTACGATGGCACTACCGAAGTCATCATGTGGGACGCTTCGGATAATGCCGGTTATCACCATAATATCGCTGGTTTGGGGCGCGAAGATTGTACCGATTTGAATCAGAAACAATCTCGTTCTGTCAATACAGGTGAAATCCTTTCCCTTGCACTGGGCAATTCGATAGCAGTTAGCAATCCTGCCAATACCAATACCATCAGTACCGACCGCAGCTTCTTCGTGTGGGGTAACAACAATGGCTTGAACGAATTTACCACCCAAGTCACCGGCACGAACGTGACCGCTGTGCTCGGGCGTGTATGGCGCGTGGATCGCACGGGAACAGGTTTCGATGGGAAAAACATCACGCTCTGTTTTGATAATTACAACGACGATGATTACCTCGTCATGAGTAATTCCGATGGTACATTTGCAACGATCAACCACGAAAAACAACTCTCTTCGCAAGGTTGCGTGACTTTCCCTTCTGCCGATCTGCCCGATGGCGCGTACTTCTCGCTGGGTAAAAATATTATGGCACCGGGCTGCGTCACGGGTGGCATTGTCACCTGGTTGGATGCACAGACCGTAGCTTCCGGCAATATGATTGATGGCGTGGGCTGGAGTGATAAATCAGGAAATAACAAATATTTCAATAACGTAAGTAGCGACCCGGCTCGCACCGACGCAGCGTTGAACTACAACCACGTTATTACATTCGATGGCAACGATCACTTATCTATTCCTACCATTACATCTGCCTTTACGGAGGGTGAAGTATTCAGTATTTTAAGAACAAGTTCCAATGCTGGTCACGCCTATGCTTTTGGTGGACAAAGCAACAACCATTACAGAGTAGATGACAACTACGAGAATTTTGGTACGAATGATCGCATCGGTTGGCGAAATTCTAATAACATCATACTCGATGGGCATACCGGATTGGCAATCAGTCCAAATATTTACGACCCGGAGAATTGGAATTTGTACAGTGTTTGGTCCGCACCGAATGATTGGGCAGCAAGTTATAATGGCTATGTAAAAGCGCAGACTTCAACAAATACGGTTGATTTTAGCGAAGATGCGACCAATTATATCGGACGCGGTGAAGCCGATCATTTAACAGGAGATGTGGCAGAAGTCATCCTCTATCGTCGGAAGCTCACCGCCCCCGAACGCCGTAAAGTGATGAGCTATCTGGCAATCAAATATGGCATTACCTTAGATTCCACCGTCACCGACCAGGATTACGTCGCTGCCGATGGCACCATTTTCTGGGATTGGTCAACGAACAACAATTACCAGCACGACATCGCCGGTATCGGGCGAGATGATTGTCAAAAACTCAACCAAAAACAGTCCAAATCTATCAACGGCGACGACCCATTGGCAATTGCAGCCGGGAATTTTACAACGTTCCCAGCCAGCAATGAAGCCAATACCACTACCATTGCCGACGATGAATCCTTCTTGGTATGGAGTAATAATAATGGCACTTTTACTTTCGACCACACGGTACCTAAGTTCCCAACTTACTTCCGTACCCAGCGTGCCTGGAAAATTGATAAAACCAGTTTCACCGACCAAATGCTTACTATCAGCGTAAGTCAAACCGGCGAGCGCTACCTCCTCGTGGATGAAGACGGCTCCGGCGGCTTTGAAAATGACGCCAATACTAAAGAATATGCTTTTGATTTTACCACAGGTTTGTTGAATATTAATTCTTCTGCATTGCCCGATGGCGCAGTGATTACGCTGGGTACGAAGATTGCGGGCCCGGCTTGTGTGAATGCAGGGATTACAGGATGGCTGCGTGCAGATTATGGCGCCACGATTGCTCAATGGACAGATTTCAGTGGAAATAATGCCAATTTCGGGCAGACGGTAGCCGGAGAACAACCTACTATACTAAGTGGCAGCGAGCAAACCAACTTTAATCCGGCAATCAATTTTGCAGCAGGAGATAATTATGAAAAAGCCAGCGGTTTGCTTACAACAGCGGGTGGTACGGTGGTAGCAGCTGTAAGGAGCACCAGTGTGAGTGGTTCTAATATATACAATCAAAATATAGATGACCCGACCTTTGGTCAATATAGTGGTACGTACAACCTCAATATCTGGGACAACGGTGTACATACAGCAAATGATATTCCATTGTCATTTGTTCAAAATCAGAATCATGTCGCAACCTATGATTATGGAAATACGGCTAACAGCTATTCTGCCCATCTGGATGGTAGGACACACAACCTGACGACCGTAGCTCCTTCTATTGAAAGTGGAATAGGATATATTGGCGGAGAGAATACCATAGAAACCTGGTTGGGCAATATTTATGAAGTAGCATTTTACAATCGGGAGTTGACAGCTTTAGAATTGCAGCAAGTGCATTCTTACATGGCTTTGAAATATGGTATCACCCTCACCACCAATAATGACAATGATGGCACTGCTTTTGAAACCATCAGTGGCAGCGTGACGGAAGGCGACTACGTAGCCAGCAACGGTACGACGATCTATTGGGATGCTTCTGCAAACACAGGTTACAATACGAATGTCGCCGGTATCGGTCTGGACATCTGTACCGAATTATATCAAAAGCAATCCAAATCGGTCAACACCGGTGAAATCCTCACCGGTGCGCTGGGTAGTGCGGTAGCTGCCAGCAATGCTGCGAATACGACTCCCTTTGCCAATGGCGACCTAAGCTTCCTCGTATGGGGACACAATAATGGTACAAATGATTTTAATAATACGGTGACGGCGACGGGTGTCAATTCTATGGCGTACCTCGGTCGCGTATGGCGCGCACAGAAGACCAATTTCTCCAATCAGAATATCACGCTTTGCTTTAGCGGCTACGATACTGATGATTATTTGCTTATCAGCAGCAGCGCGACTTTTGCAACAGTAACCCACGAAAAAGTGCTGGATGCCAATGGTTGCGTGACCTTTATGTCGAATGATCTGGCGGATGGCGCTTATTTCACCCTGGGTAAAAACTTGGTTGGTCCGGCTTGCGTGGACGGCGGTATCAAGCTCTGGCTGCGAGGTGACGCTGGCGTGACAGATGCCTCAAGTGTAATTAGTCAATGGGATGATCAAAGCGGGAATGCTGGACATGTTGTACCGGCAGCAGCTACTAAAGAGCCATTAGTATTTGCTGGAAATGCAACTACCAATTTTAATCCGTCTTTGACTTTTGATGGGTCAAATGATGAAATGTATAATACTACCTATGACCCTCTTTATGCAAATACCAATGGTACGGTTTTCGTGAGCTTCAAATCCAGAGCCACTGGTATTAGCGCTTTTATTGGAATTGGCGCGAATGGGGACGATCCCAATTTTAGCGTGGATGGTGGTGCAGCCAATGGTTTGAGAGTATGGAATGATCAATCAACTCCTAACACTATTACGTCTTCTGATGCTTATGTCGATAATGAATCAACAATTGGGGCATATACCTGGACAAACGGTTTGAATCAAGGAATTGAAATCCGTACCAATGGTAAATCATTTGTCAACACAACAATGGATATGCGTGATTTTGATCCGACAGACTTATTCATAGGAAGTGCTGATAATGGAAGGTTTTGGAATGGAGAGCTCAATGAGGTTGTTATTTATAATAGAAAATTATCGGCGGTAGAGATTCAAAAAGTAGAATCTTACCTCGCACTCAAGTATGGCGTTACCATCAATCAAACAATACCAACCGATTATATCGCCAGCGATGGCTCCTTCATGTGGGAAGCGGCTGCAAATAGCGGCTATGGCAATGACATCGCGGGCTTGGGTAAAGACCTTTGCACCGGCTTGCATCAAAAGCAATCCAAATCTTCGAATAGCGATGCCTTGATTACCATAGCGCTGGGCGACCACCCATCTGGCATACCTGCTACCAATGCAGCGAATCCGAATACTATCACGAATGACAAATCCTTCCTGGTATGGAGTAACAATAATGGATCAACTTCATTCTCTACACTGTTTACCAAGTCCATGTCAACCATCAACCTGCGCACTGCGCGCATTTGGAAGGTGGACAAAACCAACTGGACGGATCAGGACATCACCATCTGTGTGAGCCAAAGCGGCGAGCGCTCGCTGATTATTGACAATGGCTTGGATGCGGATTTTGCCAATGATTCGGAAACTTCCGTCCACGCGCTGGATTTCAGTACCGGTTGTGTGACGATCAGTTCCAGCCTGCTACCCGATGGTGCGCACTTCTCGCTGGGTACAGAGATCACGGGTCCTGCTTGTGTGAATGCAAGTGTTGTTGCCTGGTATCGTTTCGATTATGGAGTAACCCAATCTGGCAGCAACGTATCACAAATAGCTGATTATAGCGGTAACTCCTTGAATTTGGTACAAAATACCGTATCTCGCCAGCCAGCGTACGTAGCGAGTTCCTTGAACTTCAATCCTGGCGGTAATTTCACCGGCACAGAAAATGACCTGCTCAACGGGCAGCATAATGGAAAAATTGTTACGACCGACCCAATTACCATGATTTCTGTGTCTATCCCAAGCCAATTCAGTGGGGAGCAACGCACGATCGCTTTGGGGAATGTATCCGACGAACCATCTTTAGGTTACCAGGGTACTTTAGCAGAATTTAAAACAGTAGGTACCGCTGCTGCTAATAATGATCATTCTGTAGCATTAACAGTCAATACGCCTTACATCATAATGGGTACGGCTAATAATCAGACGCCTAAAGATGTAAAAGTATCTTATAATGGTTTGGCAAACGAACAATCTTTCCCTGCAACACCTTCCGGCGATGGCACCTTTAATGCCGGGGCGAACGCCAGCGGCTATATTGGACTTGGTAACGAAGCCAATTCTACCCCCGATGGGCATCGAGGTATTATTACGGAGGCCGTTGTTTACAATCGCGTTATTACCACTGTCGAAAAACAACGCATCTACTCTTACCTCGCTTTAAAATATGGTATCACACTTGACCAAAGCGTTGCTACGGATTACGTTGCCAGCAACTGGGACGGTACAACGGGTACAAAAATGTGGGATGCGACTATGAATGCTACCTACAAATTCAACATCGCCGGTATCGGGCGCGATAGCTGTACCAATTTGCTGCAAAAGCAATCCAAGTCGGTGAATACGGGTGAATTCCTTACCGTAGCGCTGGGTAGTACGATTCAAACCAGCAATGCGCTGAATACCAGCACGATTACGGCTGACCGCTCTTTCTTAGTGTGGGGACATAACAACGGTGCAACCGACTTTTTGTCCAATGCCGGCGGTACCAACGCGACCGCTCGCATGAGCCGCGTCTGGAAAGTACAGAAGACCAACTGGACGAATCAGAATATCACGATGAAATTTGATGGCTACGACGATGAAAGCTATCTGATTATTCACAACACCGACCCGACTTTCGCAACGACACCGCTGGAGTACCAGTTGAGTGTAAACGGTGAAGTGACCTTTAATACCAGCGACCTGCCCGATGGCGCATTTTTCACGCTGGGTAAGAATTTATTGGGTCCGGCTTGTGTGAATGGTGGTATCAAAGTTTGGCTTCGTGCAGATGATGGCAGCGCTACCGGAGCCGCTTGGAACGATTATAGTAATAATGAGCATCATTTTACTCAAGTAAATGCTGGTCTCCAGGCAGTTGGCAATACAAATAGTATCAACTTTAATCCAGGATTAACTTTTACGAATGACGAAATAGTAGCTACGGTGAATACGACTAATATGAGTCTGGTTAGTTCCGACTTTGAAATCATAGCAGTAGGTAAAACCGCACTTACCAATACGAATATTCAGTTTCCTTATGCTTCTACTGTCAATGGACATTTCGAAGGACATGTAAATAATGGCGTTGGCTTTAGATTTCATCCTAATAATAATTTTACTGACATTGGAGCAAATGGCGCTTATAGTAATACTATTCCACATATTTTTGGTGGTAAAGTAGAGGGAAATGTTGGTTTGCCACATGTAAACGGCAAATTAGGCGCTACGCCATTAGCGAACGCAAGGTCAAGTGCAGTCGCATTTTTACAGCTTGGACGTCGCGCAGATGATACTTTTGCCTGGAGCGGGGATATTTCAGAGTATATAGTTTACAATCGGGCATTAGCAGCGGTAGAGCGGCAAAAAGTACAGTCTTACCTCGCCCTCAAATACGGTATCACCCTCGATATGTCGGTGACGAACCAGGATTATATCGCTTCGGATAGTACGAATATCTGGGATTGGTCGGATAACTCCGGCTACCGCAATGACGTAGCGGGTATCGGTCGGGATGATTGCAATAATTTGCACCAGAAACAGTCTAAGTCGGTGAATAGCGATGCGATTGTGTCGGCTTATGTGGGCAATACGACCTCTACCGATAATGCTTCCAATCCGAATAATGTAACCAACGACAAGTCCTTCTTCACTTGGGGTAATGACAATCAGGCAACCACGCTGGATGTGCCGATTTCGCTCACAGGCAGTAGCATACAGGCTCGGATGCTGCGCCAGTGGAAGGTGGACAAAACCAACTGGCAGGATCAGAACATTACGATGTGCTTTGGGCAGGCAGGCGAGCGCTTCCTCCTCGTGGATGAAGGCGGCGACGGCGATTTCCTCGATGATTCGGAAACAAAGACGTATGGTTTGAATTTTGCAACGGGTTGTATCACCATCAATACCGATAAATTCCCCGATGGCTCGCATTTCACCATCGGTACGAAACTCGTAGCGCCGGCTTGTGTGCAAGAATCGAATATTTCTGCCTGGTGGAAAGCGGACTATAATGCTACGGGGGCAAGTTGGAGTGATTTCAGTGGAAATGGCAAAAACGCTACCCAAACCAATCCACTTTACCAGGGTAGCCTGGTGACTTCGGCGCTCAACTTCAATCCGGCTTTGGATTTTGACGGTACGGATGACCATCTGCTGATGGATATTGACGATATCCGCAGTAGCAATTACTCCTATTTCGCCGTTGGTTTCCGCGAGGATAATAGTTTGAATTACATACTCGGTACGCCAGGCGGTTCTGCCAATGTGGACTTACACTTTGGTTATAATTCCAATACAGTGCTGCGTTTGGGGCAATTCTCAAACGACCTGGATTTAACCGTTCCGGCATTTGATAATCCGGCGGATACCATTCCGTACCTGCATTTTGGTCGCTTGGATCAGTCCGTTGGGCATTTGATACAAGAAAGACGCAACGGTACGCGCTACAACGCTACCAATACGAATACCACGCCCTTGAGTGGCACGACGCAGGAATACATCGGCCGCTACAGCACCAATTATTACAATGGTAAAATGGCGGAAGTAATCGTCTATCGGGAAGCACTCACCGATGCGGAAGCGCGGCAAGTGATGAGCTACCTCGGTATCAAGTATGGTTTGACGCTTGAAGTTTTCTCGCCGGCAACAACCTATGATTACACTACCAGCACGGGATCGAATATTTGGAGTGCGGTAAATAATTATGATTATCGTTTCAATATCGCAGGTATCGGTCGGGATAGCTGTACGGAATTATACCAAAAACAATCCCGCTCTACCAACTCCGGTTCGATTGTCACGATGGCGCTGGGCGCTGCGGTTGAAACGACCAATGATGCCAATACCAGCACCCTTACCGACTTATCGTTCTTGGTTTGGGGGCACAATAACGGCTCATTGGATTACAATGAAACCGTAAGCGGCGGTACTTATGTCACCTCTCGCTTGGGCCGTGTATGGCGTTTGGATAAGACCAATTTCAGCGACGACGAGCAGGATATTACTATCTGCTTCGACGGTTACGATGATACGAATTACTTCCTCGTGAGCAATACCAGCGCGACTTTCGCTACACTCAACGTGGAAACGCCTTTGGATGCCAATGGTTGTGTGACGATCAGTACCTTCAATTTGCCAGATGGCGCATACTTTACGTTGGGTAAGATCTTCTTTGGTCCGGCTTGCGTAGCGGGTGGTATCAAACTCTGGATGCGCGCCGACGATGGCACTTTGGTAGGCAGCAACCTAACCAACTGGCAGGATCAAAGTAATAACAATAACGATGCAACAACCGTTTCCAGTGATCCTTCGCTGGCGGCAGGCAGCGCTTCATCGAATTACAATCCGGTGGTCAATTTTGATGGTACCGACGGTTTGCGTGGCAATTTTGCTTCCGCAATTACTTCTAATGACCTCACGGTGGTCACGGTTGCCAAACTCAATACCGCTACGGTATCCAATGGTCGCATCATCAGCGGTGCTCAAAGCGCATCCAACGATAATGACAACTTCTCGAGCTTCAATATGTCCCGATTTACAACGGGCAATTCTATCAACTGGGATCGCAGCACCGATTTAAATTCAACTGGAACGTATGTCAACAATGGCTTCCATCTCTTCACCGGCATCGCTGGCAATGATGGTGGCAACACTAAGATTCGTGCCAATGGTTTGCAAACGGCAACGAGTTCCTTCCCGGCAGGTGCATTCAACCTCCAACGCTTCGGTATTGGCGAGGCGGCGCAAGGCGGCACTTTCCTGAACGGCGATGTTGCAGAAGTAGCGATTTATAGCAAAGAACTGACCGGAACGGATTTGGATAAGGTGGAATCTTATTTTGCTTTGAAATACGGTATCAGCTTAAACCAAAGCACAGACCGGAATTATATCGCCAGCAATGGTGATGCGATGTGGACGAACGATGCAGATGGCTTTGAAAACGATATCTCAGGTCTTGGCAGGGATAGCTGTACGAGTTTGTATCAAAAACAAGCCCGTTCAATCAATGCCGACGACATCATCACGATTGCGCTGGGCGATAGCATTGCCACCACCAACGCTGAAATTACCAAAACATTGGTGGATCGCAGCTTCTTCGTATGGGCAAGCAATAACGGCGCGACCAATGCCTTCGACTATGTGGTGACAGGCACAGCCATAGCTGACCGCCGGATCGAGCGCATCTGGAAAGTGGATAAAACCGCCAACTGGACAAATCAGGATATTACCATCTGCTTCGATGGGCAGATCGGCGAGCGCTATATCATTGTTGACACCGACCCTGCGTTTGGCAGTGTGGATCAAGAGATTGCATTGGACTTCCTGACGGGTTGTGTGACTTTGAATACTTCCAACTTCCCACACAATTCCTACTTCTCATTGGCTACCAACTTGTTGGGACCAGGCTGCGCCGATAATATTGATATTTTACTTTGGCTGCGCGGCGATTACAACGCTACGGCGAGCCAGTGGAACGATTTCAGTGGTAATGCGCGGAATGCTTCACAAATCATGTTCTCGAACCAACCAGCTACGGGCGGTCTGATCAATTACAATCCAGCGATGGTCTTTGGCAACGATGATTATTTTGAAATCACCAATTTGAATATCAATTCCAATGAGACAGATCGCGATCCAATTACTGCCTTTATCATCTACGAAGCTACTGAGACGGACGAGCCAATCTGGGGCAATGAAAATGGCGGTGTTGATCGCTACCTCTACACCAACCAGGTGAGTGGCGGCGTGAGCAGCCCAACTTATACCGGAGGGAATACTACCAACAAACCTACACTGGTAGCAACCATCATGGATGATACCGATGTGAGCGGCACAACGAGTGGCTCCCAGGTGTACGTGGATGGCGGTACGGCGCAGTCCTTCACCCATAGCAGCGCCAACGGTGGCTTGAGTAGCACCATTTTGGGCGATGATTCTGGTACGGGTGGGGATATGTTCACGGGTAAAATTGCTGAATTTGCAGTGTATCGCGGCGCTTTGACGGCTACCGAACGCCGCCAGGCAGAGTCTTACTTCGCTTTAAAATATGGTATTTCACTTGGCGTACCGACACCAATTGCTGCGAACAACTACATCGCCAGCAACGGTAGCTCTATGTGGAGCGCAGTGGATAATTTCGCTTATCGTTTCGACATTGCCGGTATTGGACGCGATGATTGCGCCGCATTAGAACAAAAACAATCCCGTTCGGCTAATAGTGACTACGAAGTCCGCATCGCATTAGGTACAAGTTTCCCGGCAAGCAATGCACTCAATACCAGTACTTTACCAAATATGTCCTTCTTTGTTTGGGGTAATAATGATGGCGCCATGGAATTTAATTCAGCAGTCAGTGGCACGGTAGTAACCGCTCGCCTCGACCGCGTATGGAAGGTGGACAGAACTGACTGGATTGACCAGGATGTGACTATTTGTTTTGACAACTACGATGAGCGTAGCTACCTGATTATCAGCGATGCCAGCGCTACTTTCGCAACGGTAGATTTTGAAATGCCTTTGGATGTAAATGGTTGTATTACCATTAGTTCTCTTGAATTTATGGAGGGTGCATATTTTACATTGGGTCAAGACCTGAAAGGGCCGGCTTGTGTGAATACCGAAATTCAGTTCTGGTTGCGCAGCGATGAAGGTACGGATCTTGTAACAGACGGCAGCCCCGTAAGTATGTGGGACGATTATAGTGGCAAAACCAACCACGCAAGCAGTAGTGGCGCGGCTCGCCCGACCTACGAATCGGATGCAGCGAACCTGATGAACTTCCACCCGATTCTGAATTTTGACGGTACGGACGATCATTTTGAAAACCTTACAGCGCCACTGTTGAATAGTACCGATTTCACCCTGTTTGCAGTAACAGATATTGGTACTTACAACAACGATCGAGGTATCGTAAGTTATAACCGCAGTACGAATACTACTCGCCCTGTGATTGGTACCACGGGCACTACGCCCAATATTGGTATCAACAGCGTAGGCATCAGCAATTACGGTCCATCGGTTTCTACCACATCGTTGCCGGGCGCTTTCCTCATGCGCACGCAAGGCGATGCTTCGGATGTATTTACCAGCGCGAATGGTGCGACGGGCGGCTCGCTCTACGCTACCACAGCAGGCTGGGGACCAGGTACAGGTGCGGCGAATGGTTATTTCGTTGGGCGACGCAACAATGCTGGGGGCTATTACAATGGTCGAATTGCCGAAGTCGTAGCGTATAGCCGTTCGTTGGCTGCGTTTGAAATTGAAAAAGTAGAAAGCTACCTGGCAGTCAAGTACGGCTTGACCCTCGACCAAACCACCGAGCGCGACTACGTTGCCAGTGATTGGGATGGCGCTGCCGGTACGATTTTCTGGGATGCTTCTAACAATGGCGCGTACAAGCACGACATCACCGGTATCGGCCAGGATACTTGCACCGATTTGAATCAAAAGCAGTCGAAATCAGCTAATAGCGACGATATTCTCACCATTGGTCTGGATGGAATTGCGGCGGATAACGCTTCTAATGCCGCCGTTTTTGATGACGATCGCGTCTTCCTGATGTGGGCAAATGACAATGGTGGTATCACGCAAGTGAACACGGATCTACCTGCTGCCCTTGCAACGAATAGCTTCCGCGTAGAACGCGAGTGGAAGATTGACAAAACCGGTACAGTGGATAGCGTGGTGGTGCGAGCCGACCTAAGTAGCTTGAGCCTGAGTTCTCCGGCGGATGAGATCAGCGTGCTGATTGATCGCGACGGCGACGGCGACTTCACGACCGGCACGATTGACGTGGTGGATGCAGTGACGTTCTCTTCTGGTATTGCAACCTTTGGCAAGATTGTATTTGAAGATGGCGATGTATTCACCATTGCGACCGAATTGCCGCTTGCCAATTTGCAAATCAAGGTCTTCCTGCAAGGTCCTTACAATACAGGTACGCATCAGATGAATACCACACTGGCTTCGCTGGATTTATTACCTGCTACCGATCCTTACGGACTGGGTGTCACGCCGGTAAATACCGATCCGAATGATATTCCAAACGTAGTGGATTGGGTGAAAATTGAAATCCGAGATGGCGCTACGCCGACTACGATCGTCAAGGAAATCGCCGCTTACGTCACCGCCGATGGCACGGTAGTGGATACCGCTGGCAACAGCACGATAGCTTTGGGTATGATCGCTGGGGATTACAAGGTCGCCATTCGTCACCGCAACCACCTCGGCATTATGACCAATAACAACGTCGTCTTTGGCGGTCCAACGGCGCTGGCTACGGTTGATTTTACGATGACCAGTCCTTCGCATGGGGTATATGGAACAGACGCTCGTAAGGAAATTGAACCTGCTGTATGGGCTATGTGGGGTGGGAATGCAAGCGGGAATTTGAATGTGAGGTATTCAGGAGCGAGCAACGACCCACTAACTATACTAACGGTGCTGGGAGGCAGTACATCAAATGTATTAAGTGGGGTATATCATAATAGCGATGTGAATATGAATGGAATTGTGAGATATTCAGGAGCGGGCAATGAACCGAACTTCATCTTAACCAATGTGTTAGGGGGAATTACCTCAAAAGTAATTGTTCAACAATTGCCATAAAGTAAGGGAAAGTAAGGAATAATAAAGACAGGAGGATTCATTCCCTGGCGGTAGGTATTATGTCATTTTAATAATAAAAAAGACTATGAAAAGTAAAGTGATTTACACATATTGTAAACTGTTACAATATTTAGGATTCTATCTGCTTTCGATTTCGGTGATGGGGCAAAACTCTATCCAAGCAAGCATTGAAGCTGGAGCTGCGGACAATTCAGTGCTGGTAACGTTATTACCAAGTATGACATCAACGGAATTGGTAACGAATTTTCAATTTGCCATAGGGATACCGGTGTCGGAGGTAAGTCCAGCGCCCAGTCCAATACCGTTTACCAAAGGAGTAGGCACGATATCAACTGGTGTAATTCCAGGGGTAAGTGGGCTGATACCGAGTATAACGGTGAATAATACAGGGCTAACGATAGGAACAGGAGGGGTATTGATAACGACCCAGGATGTAGATGGGGTGTCACATTATGTATATACATTTATATTTAATGGTTCATCGTCAACAAATTTTACGGCAGGGGTGGAGGAAGAGATGGTGGAAGTGGCATTTAATAGTTGTGTGACGATGCCGTGTCCGACGAACATCAAACTGGTGAGTTTACCGGATGGTGGCAGTACCTTTCAGGATTATTTTTATATAAATTCGGATCATGGGGATATAACGAATCAAACAGCATCTTTTTATAGTGATACAGGAGGAGCAGTGAGCAATGGAGGATGTACGGATTATACATGTGAGTCATATGTGGGTTTAGGAGCACCGATAGATTTACCAATTGAATTGGTGCTATTTGAACCCCGCATCAACCAATGCGATATGATGCTCTACTGGGAAACCGCTACCGAAAAGAACTTTAGCTATTACCAAATCGAAGCCAGCAAGGATGGCAAGGTATTCGAACCGATAGGGCAGCAGAAGCCGGGATCGCCCAATTCTACCACCAAGCGAACCTATAAATATTCGATTCCATCCAATCTTCAAGATCATTATTTCCGCTTGAAGTCCGTGGATTTGGATGAATCCTTTGAATACTCTCCGGTAGTATATGCCAAAGCGCCCTGCGAGGACAAGTATTACGAGGTACTGCTGTACCCCAATCCGAACTTCACCTCAGAGTTGATGGTGGATGTGAAAAGCCCGGAAGTAGTGGAAAAAGTGGAGATGCATTTGTTGGATGCCTTTGGCAAAGTGATTCGGATACAGAAAATAGATGAGGTACAGGCAGGAAGTAACAAATTAAGAATAGAGACATCGGATTTACCAACTGGAACGTACTTCATAAAGCTAATAGGAATAGAGCAGTTACAAAAGCCGCTCAAATTTATCAGAAGCAATTTTTGATGGGTGAAAGGATGTGCTGCCCTTGCGCAAGGCGAGTGTGGCACATTTTTATCCTTTAAACAAGTCCCATAAGATTTGAATTCAAATCATTCCGGCAATCCAATTAAACTGGGGTTGCCTTTTTTAATAGAGGATATAATAAAAGCGCTACATTTATTAAGAATGTAACGCTTTTATTGTAAAGCGATAATAACAACTTATTTTAATTATCTTTCTTCCCAGTTGGTTTCAGCCGTCGGGCGAGCCACTTGCTTGAAGATTTTTCCACGATCGCGCAGGTCGATGTAAGTCGAATTCAAGCGATCGGTACGACGCAAATCAATCCAACGGTGACCAACTTCTCCCCACAGTGAATAACGACGCTGGAAAAGAATTTCTTCGATCAATGCGTTGGTATCGGTTGCTCCGCCATAATTGCCAACTCCCCAGGTATTGCGAATTTTATTGATGGTGGTTACCGCGTCTGCACCGGCATTCGTTCTTACCTTGGCTTCTGCGTAAATCAACATCAATTCCTCATTGCGAATGTAAGGAATAGGCGAAATGTTTGTCGCCCAGCGAGCATCCTGGTATTCACCGATCAATAAGTTACCCGCTGCATCCTTCAAACCATTGTTTTGCACAGGGTTTAGCAGACGCTTTTGCACCTTGGTAGCCACGCGCTGATCGCCAGGTAGTGCATCTTCAATCCAATCGGGGTGTGCTATCAGGATAGAACTGGTCGCTCTGTCAAACGGATTATACAAAGGATTATTTGCATCCGGCGCTTCTCCATACACGTGTGTTGGTCCGACGTTCATATCGGCAGGTGTAGCGGCGTTCAGATTTAAAAACGATTCATTTAAAGCAGTCAGTGCGCCATTCCAATCTTCGTCGTATAGCGCCAGGCGAGCAGCAATCGCGCGATTCACCTTAATCATGTCCGCAGGTGTCTTAAACCCATTGAATCCAGCAGTTAGGTTAAATGAAAACGTGCTTCCTGCAGATTTTAGATCGTTATAGCCATCCTCCAATACCGCACGAATCGCATCCAATGCTTCTGCTCTTGGAAGAATTGGGCCTGGATTTAATACTTCCGCTACATCTACTCGGGCGCCATTGTCCCATTGTTGCAGCCAAGGCCAGATCAATTGATACGCTTTGATCGTTTTTGCAAACCCAGTGATACCTTTTTCTTCCTGATCGTTCACAAAGGAACTATTTTCAGCAGCAGCTATCAATACATTTGCTTGCTTTACAGCCTGATAAGCCGTAAGATAAGTACCGGCGGAGCCAAAAAAGTCAGGATAAGTATCGGCAATGGTAATGCCCAGTACATCGCTGATAGAACGAGGGTCAGAAGCATTGTAGTTCCAGGTTTCACGGCCAAAATTGCCAAAAAGTGTGTGTGCACCGCCAAAATAACCTCTATGGCGAGCTTCCAAGCCAGTTACTAAAAACTGTAGTTGTGATTTGGACGCATTGGAGGTCACACTACCCAAAGTAGGGTTATCTTGGTCAAAGACTTCCTCTACTTCGCAGGAAGTCATGGCGACTAATCCTATAATCAATGAAAGAAAGATGAATATTTTAGATTTCATAAGAATGTCATTTTTTGATTTAGAAATCAAGTTTTAGGTGGAAGAATAAGCGACGAGCACTTGGGTAAGGCGATACTTCCACGCTACCATTCACAGGTTGTGCACCGAAGTTAGACACTTCAGGATCGTAGCTGCCATAATCCGTCCAAAGCAGGAAGTTATTACCCGATACACCAATCTTGGCTCTGTCAATCACCTTTCCAAAGATTCCTTTTGGCAATGTATAATACAAACTGATTTCCCGAAGTTTCACATAGCTCGCAGGCTGAATGTAGGGGCTAGGATTACCTATGCCCAAGCGCTCTTCCCCATTCACTATTTCGTCGCCATCATCATCCTGAGAATAATCAGGAGCATTTTTTCCATCATCCCACAATAAAGCGGAAAGGTTGATATTTTCACTACCTTTTTGCCAATGGAACAGGAAATTGAAATCAAAATTCTTCAAGAAATTCAACTGGCTCAGGAAAGACATCTGGAAGTCCGGCTGGCGGTCACCATAAATTGTACGACCCGTTGGGATTGTTGTACCTGCTGGATTACCGACGATAGTGGTTGGAGAATAACCTTCTGCTATCAGGTATGTTCCTAAGCCAGGACCAAAACCACCCGTTGTTTGAGCAGGTATGTCCAGTCTGGTAATTTCAGAACGGTTCTGCCAGTAAAGCACTTTTGCAAACCAGTTCAAATTATTTTTGCGGATTGGGTTTACACCTAAGCCCAATTCAACGCCTTTGTTTTCAAGGTCAGCAGCATTGGTAGAAATGGCTGTGATACCAGTGGAAGATGCTGGAACAAGGTTCAAAATCAAATCATCTACCGCTTTGTTATAATAAGTTGCTTCTAAAGTAATGCGGCTATCAAATAAAGCAGCATCCAAACCAAGCTCAATTTCATTGGCAGTTTCTGGTCTTAGATTAGGATCCACACCAATATTGCTGACTTGACCGCCCAGGCTTCCACCAATCAACTGTGACACCAATACTTCAAATGTAGAACCATAGTTTGGCAAACCACCCGTTTCACCATAGGCAGCTCTCAGTTTCAATTGATTCACGATATCTTTAAATGTCCAGAAATCAAAATTGGCGATATTAGCAGCCAAAGATGCCTTCGGGAAAGCATAATACTTATCCTGATCGGTATTCAAAGTAGAACGGTCGAAGCGGATACCCAAAGACGCAATGATCTTGTCTTCCCAGTTGAAATCCTGTTGCGCTACCAAGCCAATATCTGTAACTGTTGAGTTTACTTGCTGACGCGTCTCTGTTACTTTTGCCCAGCGCAAATTGGTTTGACCTGCAGATAAGCCCTGTCCACGATTAAGGGCATATTTAGAATCTTGATCCAATCTTACCGCACCTACCGTTGTATTGGAGTTGATGGTACCAAAATTGGTGTTGAACACCAAGAAACCTTGAATATTCGTGTTTAAGTTATCCTGACGACCCCAAAATACATCACCTGGATTGGCAAGTGCGCGCTGCGATTGCAAAATTTCAGGTAAATGCGCTAATGTATTGCCGCTCAAATAATCTACACCACCATTAATTTTTAATTTCAAGAAAGAAGAAGTCGTTTGTAACAAATCAACATCCAGATTCACGGCTGTGATAAAACGATCTACATTCTCCCGGTTCGTACCCAGATCGCGGATAGCAATTGGATTGTCATCAAAATAAGGGTTGTCAGGATAGTTACCATTTTCATCCGGGAAAAGGTTCGCATAAGTAGGTACGTAAGCGATATTGTAACCAATACTACCACCCGTGTTGTTTTGGTTACCCGTGAAACCTCTCTCGGTTGTCGTGTTAACGTAGTTGGTGTTGAACGATAAGCGAACACCACTTACCACTTCATGGTCGAGGTTGGCACGAACAGAAAAGCGGTCAAAGCCAGTGTTCTTAATAATCCCGGTTTCAGTCTGTGCACCACCGGAAACGAAGAATTGAGTCTTTTGGTTACCCCCACTGATGCTTAAAGAGGTATTTGATAATAAACCAGTCTCCCCGTAGAAAAATTCTTCCCAGTCGGTAATACGACCAGCAGCAACTGCTTGACGATAAGCTTCCAATTCTTTGTTCAATCGGTCACCACCATACACGCGGGTGATTTTTTCTTCGTCCCAGGCTTCAAAGTTCTGGAAATTCTGCCCTTGTGCCATACCGATGTCTTGGCTAAGACTTATCTTGGTGTCACCAGCAGTTCCTTTTTTGGTGGTAATGATGATGACCCCTGCATTGGCACGTGTACCATAAATAGCAGCAGCGGATGGACCTTTGAGAACTTCGATGCGTTCAATGTCGTCCGGGTTGATGTCAGCGATCCGGTTGGCAGCATCATCCTGGTTGGAGGCATTTTGACCGCCGCTGGCACCGCTCAGGTTGGTGCGACCATTGCGAATCGTGGAGTTGTCCACATAAACCCCATCGATAATATACAGTGGCTGAGAATTACCTGCACCCAGCGTAGAAACACCGCGCAATTGCACGTTGATACCGCCGCCAGGAGCACCGCTGTTGGAAGTCATTTGCACACCTGGAATCTTACCATAGATAGCATAGTCCAATGTTTGCGCGTTGGTATTGCCATTCAGTTCATCCGCAGAAATTGCGGTGACGGCAGTACCGGAATTAGAGCGCTTTACTCCGGAAGCGAGACCTGTTACGATGACTTCTTCCAGGCGGGCGATGTCTTCGTCCATCACCAGGTCAACTCTACTATTGCTGGTGCTTACCGCTACTTCGCGGGTTTTAAAGCCTGTGTAAGAAAACATCAAAGTGGCTTCTTGCGAAGAAACTTCGAGGATAAAATTACCATCAAAATCAGTAACGGTACCTTGAGACGTTCCTTTTACAACGATGGATACGCCGATCAGGGGTTGTCCTCCCCCGTCCTTTACGTTACCGTTTACAGTGAATTGAGCCATTGCCAAAGAGGAAAGCAGTAGCATGGCCACCAGCAGGACGCTGGATTTTGTAAAAAAACACTTCATGCTTAGAGGGTTTTGGTTAATAAATAAATACAAAACCAGACAATCGGATGATTGTAAAGTCGCTTCTCCCGATTTTATCAGGTCAAATCTATAACGATTTTGTGGTACGCAATGCGGCTTTGCAAAAAATTTTATTGGGTAAATTTCTATGGATAGAGAATATTCAGCGACAAATAGCGCTATTTTTTAAGAAAAAAGCATTAGAAGCTGCAACGTTATTCAAAGCTTATTGTTATTAAACTCTCTATTTTAGAATCAAATGGTGCATTTTTCAAAAACGACCGGGTTCTACTTCGTACAACATTTGATAAACGGCTTCCATGACATCTTCAGGATTGGGTTTGCTGAAATAATCACCATCCGAGCCATAAGGCGGGCGATGCGCGTGTGCAGTGAGCGTAAGTGGTGGAGAGTCTAAATACTGGTAAGCGCCTTGTTTTTCCAAGACTTCTTGCATCATATAAGCAGTAGCACCCCCAGGCACATCTTCGTCCATAAAAATAACGCGATTGGTTTTTTTGAGTGACTCAACGATACGGTGTTCCAAATCGAAAGGTAATAAGGATTGTATATCGATCAATTCTACTGAAATACCGTGTTGTTTCAGCAGGCGAATACCTTCTTGCGCCACGCGTACGCAAGAGCCATAGGTAACGATGGTCACATCGCTTCCTTCTTCCAAGATTTCGGGTACGCCTAGTGGCACAGTATATTCTCCAACATTATCGGGCAGGCGTTCTTTGAGGCGGTAACCATTCAGGCATTCTATAATAAGTGCAGGGTCGTCGCTTTGCAACATGGTATTGTAAAAACCAGCCGCTTGCGTCATATTTCTCGGTACGAGCATATACATACCTCTTAGTGCATGAATGAGCATTCCCATTTGCGAACCAGCATGCCAGATGCCCTCCAGGCGGTGACCACGTGTACGAATGATAGCCGGTGCTTGTTGGATGCCATTGCTGCGGTAGCGCAAGGTAGCAAGGTCATCGGTGAGTGGTGACAGGGCATACACCAAATAGTCTAAGTATTGAATTTCGGCGATCGGTCGCAAGCCACGCATTGCCATGCCAATCGCTTGCCCTACAATCGTCCATTCCCGAATGCCGGTATCGAAAATGCGCGTTTCGCCATACTTTTTCTGCAATCCTGCAAATCCTTGGTTCACGTCGCCGATTTGCCCCACATCTTCACCAAATGCAAACATATTTGGATATTTCTCAAAAGCCTTATCGAAAAAGGCGTTCATGATTTCAAAACCATTTTTTATCTGGGATTTGTCAGAATAAACGGGAGGCACGACGGGTACACGCAGCGCTGAGTAAGGCGAATCACTGTACAAATGGGTATGGTAACGCTGCTTGCCAACGGCTTGTTCTCTTTTAATCCAGGATTCCAAATTCTGTCGGGCCGGAGTATCGAGTTTACTCGTTGCGAAAAGTGTTCGTCGCGCAATTTGCATGATTTCGCTGAGCAGCGGATTTGTCAGGTTGACTAATTCTTTTTGGTATTCAGCGATAGCCGGAGCATCGGAGATTAAAAGCGTATAAATGTTTTTAAGTTCGCGCCACTTCACTTGCGTCGGGTCGTTATAGGTTTTCCAGGCGCGGTCGCGGCACTCTTTGGCATATTTTTTTGCCTTTTCGCGGATGTGTTTGCATTCTTCTTCGGTAGCGATATTTTCTTCGACGATCCAACGCTCCATCTGTATAAGGCAATCATGTTCGCGTTCCCAGTCCAAACGCTCTTTCGACTTGTAGCGCTCGTGCGAACCTGAAGTAGAATGGCCTTGTGGCTGCGTTACCTCTTCGATATGAAATAAAGCCGGAATATGTGAATCCCGCATTTGCTCGATACCTTCGGTGTACAATTTTACCAAAGCCGGGTAATCCCAGGCTTTTTCGTTATAAATATGGATGCCTTGGCCTTTTTCATTGAGCCGAAATCCGTCCAAAGCTTTTGAAATACTGCTTTTAACTGTTTGATATTCAATCGGTACGGAAATACCATATCCATCATCCCAAACCGAAATAGCCAATGGTACGTGTATCACGCCAGCCGCGTTGATGGTTTCCCAAAAAGCGCCCTCAGAGGTACTGGCATCGCCGATCGTGCAAAAGCAGACTTCTCGGCCGTTATTTGAAAAAAGATTGTCTTTAGGAATTTCCTGGCTCTCGCGGTATTTTTTGGAGGCGAAGGCCAGTCCCAACGCGCGCGCCATTTGCCCAGCAGTAGGAGAGATACCGGAAGAATTATTGACCATATTTTTTTGCTCCAGCCAATTCCCATTTTTATCAAAAAAAGGCGTTGCAAAATGGCTATTCATCTGGCGTCCACCGGAATGAGGATCATTATCAGCATCAGCATATAATTGAGAGAAAAAAGCTTCAATTGTGGAAATACCCGTTGCAAAAACGAAGGTTTGATCGCGGTAATAGCCTGCCCGAAAGTCGCCTTTTTGAAAGGCTTTGGCCATGGCCACTTGCGGTACTTCTTTGCCATCACCGAAAATACCAAATTTGGCTTTGCCGGTCAATACTTCTTTTCGCCCCAGTAAACTGACTTCTCGGCTGATACAACACAATTCAAAATCTTTTAATACCTCTTCCCGACTCAAGGAAAGCGTTTTTGTAATTTTAATTTGCCTGGGTGTTTTTACATCAGAATTTTTTACCATGCTCCTTGGATTGTAATTGGTTTTAATTTGGTAAGGCTTGTTTCGGTTGACTTAAGGCAAAATAATATTCTTCGGGGGTAAGGCGTATCACCTGCAAAAATAATTAAAAATTTGTAGCCTTTTAATATAATAGATACGATAAATTATAGGAGTTTGTTCCAAATCCAGGATTGGTAAGCTTTTTATCGTTAACTATTCATTAACCATTTTGCTGCTACGTGGCCTTTTTTTTTGGACTCAATTCGCCTAACTTTGTAGCGAAGTAATTTACTGACCACAAAAAGATAATTCGCAATGAAACAATTCGCTTCTATTCTAACTATTCTTTTGTTGGCTGTTTCTTTTGCAACAGCTCAAGATGCTAAGAACACCAATGTAAAAGCAGACCAGAAAGTATCTGGCGCCGTTATTGCTTTTGAAACCGAGACCATTGATTATGGCGTGATTGAACAAAATGCTGATGGCTTGCGCATTTTTAAATTTAAAAATACCGGCACGGAGCCATTGATTATCAAGAATGCACAAGGAAGCTGCGGTTGCACGGTGCCATCTTACTCCAATGCACCTGTTCTGCCAGGTGAAACAGGTGAGATCAAGGTGAAATATGCTACCGATCGGATTGGTAAATTCACTAAAACGGTTACTTTGACTACCAATGCTACTGTTGAAACGACCAGATTGACCATCAAGGGCGAAGTATTGGCAAAAGATAAGCCAACCGGCGTACCTGCTGGCGAAAAAAGCATCATCAACAACAACTAATTGATTGTATCATATTTTATGCAAAAGCCCAGCGTGTCAGTCACCTTGGGCTTTTGTCGTTTGGTAACATTCGGAGATTAAAAAAGACCCTTACCTGGCATCCTGATAAGGGTCTCTAACTCAAACAAATAAACACAAAAACTACTTTTAAGACGCTACAAAAATACCCTTTTCCGGTTAGTGGAATTTTGAAAAAATTATTTTTTTGTGACATGGTTTTTTATTGATCTATTCTACTTGATCACCCTTCAATTTTGATTATTAAAATTATATTTTGTAAAATTAGAGCGCATCTTGTGACTCCTACAAGAATATTAGGTACACTTATTTTTGCTAATTTTTATAGAAAAATGTTAGCTGCAAGTAGGACTTAAATTATACGCAAGAAAAAAACGAATAAACAAAACAAATAGACTATTTTTTATAATTTTAGCCAATTAAATTTCTAACTGAATATTATGAAATTTCTAAAGTTCTTGGCAGCGCTTACGACTACGATTGTCCTTATTCTTTTGTTCGATTGGCATCATCCTTTCGATTCTCCCATGCCGTCTTTAGGGCGTTTCTTTAATCCGGGCGGCGGCTTTTGGCAAAACGCACGTGCTTTGGATATCCCCAACACCCGGCAATTCCAATTTGCCGATTTGAGTGGGGAGACACAGGTTATTTTTGACGAGCGCTTAGTGCCGCATATTTTTGCTGATAATATTGAAGACGCTGCCTTTGCACAAGGCTATGTGACAGCTATGCACCGCCTATGGCAGATGGATATTTCGGTGCGACAAGTGGCTGGCCGTCTTTCGGAGGTACTAGGTGAACGCACTTTGCCATTGGATCGACTCCAGCGGCACAAGGGGTTGGTATTTGCAGCTCAAAATGCACTCACCGCCTGGCAACGCCTGCCAGAAGAAATTGCCTTGATTAATGCCTATACCGAAGGTATCAATGCTTATATAAAAACCCTCCAACCAAAAGATTATCCGATTGAATTTAAATTATTAAATTATAAGCCAGAACCCTGGACGCCACTCAAAAGTGCGCTGTTTTTCAAAAATATGGCGGAAACACTTTGCATAGGCGAAGATGATTTAGAAACAACGAATGCGCGTACCATTCTGGGCGAAGAACTATTCAATTTTTTGTACCCAGAGCAAAACCCTAAGCAATCGCCCATCATTCCAGCCGGTACGCCTTGGAATTTCGAGCCAATGGCTATCAAAAAAGATACAGCGAATGCCCCGACGATTTTGAGTGAGGTGATCCATCACGAATCAATTCCTAAACCTAATCGCTTCAATGGTAGCAATAATTGGGCGGTAAGCGGCAGTAAAACAGCTTCGGGCAATCCGATTCTTTGCAACGACCCGCATTTAAATCTGACCTTGCCTTCTATATGGTACGAAATTCAAATCCATACACCTCAAATCAATGCTTACGGCGCGTCTTTGCCGGGCCTACCGGGCATTATTATAGGATTTAATGAAAATATTGCCTGGGGCGTCACCAATGTAGGTCACGACGTAGTGGATTGGTACAAAATCACCTGGATGGACGACAAAAAGTCGCGATATTTATTGGACGATGAAACCCGGGAGGTACAAGTACACTTGGACACCATCAAAGTGCGCGGCAAAGCAGACCCTGTGGTGGAAAATGTGAAATACACGGTTTGGGGGCCGATTGTATACGAATCCAATGAGTCGCCTTATCAGGATATGGCGATGCGTTGGGTGGCCCACGATACCCCGGAGAAGCGCAGTTTTTATGACATCGGCGTGTTTCTGCGCTTGATGCAAGCCAAGAACTACGATGATTATTCTACGGCATTGACTGGTTATGATAGCCCTGCTCAAAACTTCGTTTTTGCTTGTAAAGACGGTGATATTGCGTTGAAAGCAAACGGAAAATTCCCTTTAAAAGAAAAAGGACAAGGCCGATTTATACAGGATGGCAGCTTCTCAGGCAATGCCTGGCATGGTTTTATTCCTAAAAATCAGGTGCCGCAAGTACGCAATCCAGAACGCGGTTTCGTATCTTCTGCTAATCAACGATCTACAGATGATACTTATCCTTATTATTATAATGGTGGCTTCGACGACTATCGCGGGCGCTACCTCAATCGCCGCCTGGAACAGATGAGTAATATCACGGTGGAAGATATGATGGCTTTGCAATTGGAAAATTACAGCATCAAAGCAGAGGAGGGCGCCCAGGCCTTGTTAAAATTGATAGATGAATCCAACGTGAGTGAACCCAATAAAAAATGGTTGCAGGCAATCGAATCCTGGGATTATCGCTACGAAAAAGACTCCAAAGCGGCGGTGATTTTTGAACGATGGTACGCGAAAACTTACGAATTGAGTTTTGACGAGATTTACAAAATTTCTGAAAAAGATTCTATTAATGTGTTTTTCCCTGAAAGTTGGCGCTTTATAGATTTATTGACCACGCAAACCGAGCATTCTATTTTTGATAATAAAAACACCGAAACCATAGAAACGGCGAACGAAATTGTGAATGAAGCATTCACGGCGGCTTGTATAGAACTTCGCAAAGAGTTGGGCGATAATTTTACCTGGTCTTCTTACAAAAGTACCCGAATTGGGCATTTGGCGCGGATTGATGCATTCAACTCTCCGATACTTGAAACGGGTGGTGTAGGCGATGCGCTCAACGCTACCAAGCGTGGGCATGGGCCTTCCTGGCGAATGGTGGTGGAATTGGGCGATGAGGTGAAAGCTTGGGGTGTGTATCCTGGTGGGCAGTCGGGCAATCCTGGAAGCAAATATTACGATACAATGGTGTCGCAATGGGCGGAGGGCAATTACAATCCTTTATTTTTTATGAAAAATAAGGATGACCGGAATCAGGGGGTATTGTTTGATTTGAAATTCAACAAAAAGTGAAAACGCACCAGGAGATTGACTTGATAAACTGGAATCGGCGGGCGCAGTACGAATTTTTTAAATCCTACGATAATCCGTTTTTCAATATTACCGCCAGCGTTGACATCACAGATTTGCTGCGTTTTTCTAGAGCGCAAGGATTATCATTTTTCCTGGCGAATCTGTTTTGCTCTTTAAAAACGGCCAATGAAATTGAAGCGTTTCGCTACCGAAGCCCTAAAGACGACTCCGTGATTTGCTATGATATCATTCACGGCGGTTCGACTATTTTATATGATGATAATACTTTTGGTTTTTGTTATTTTGAATATGTAAATGATATAGAAATCTTTTGCAAAGAAGGAACGAAAAGAATTGAAGCACAAAAACAAAACAAAGGGCTTGACCCAAAAAGCAACGAAGATAACCTGATTCATTATTCGACGCTGCCATGGATTTCATTTACGGGAGTGACCCATGCCAGAAAATTTGGGCAATTGGATACAATTCCGAAAATTGCTTTTGGCAAATACGTTGAAAATGCTGGGTACTACCAAATGCCGATGTCAGTAGAAGTGAATCACTCGATGATGGATGGTTATTATGTTGGGCTTTATTTTGAGAAATTTCAGGCATTATTACATTCTTTTTCTTAAAACAAGTGACAAGTATATGCGTATCATTCTATTTACTTTATTTACATTAATTGCCGGATTTATTGCACAACAATTTTTGCCTTGGTGGATGATTGCAGTGATTGCAGGCTTATTAAGTTATATTTTCGATTTGAAAACGGGTGTAAGCTTTTGGGCGGGCTTTGTGGCGGCGGCCTTGCTTTGGGCGAGTTACGCCGGGTATCTCGATTATCAAAATGAGGGCATTCTTTCTGCTCGAATTGGCAAACTCTTTGGCGGATTGCCGGGCGCGGTTCTCATCTTACTTACCGGCGTTGTCGGAGGTATTTTTGGAGGGCTGGGCGCGCTTACGGGCAGTCTGGGCAGGCGCTTGACCACGAAGGTATAGCGTGATATTACAATTCAATCCTCTATCTTCTCGCCTCAATCCTGAAAAACGACATTCTGGTCTAAAAGAATTGCATCTCAAGGAGATTTGAAGCAAATTTGAAGAAAAGCCTTCAATTATGTGTTCTGAATACAAAAAGGGCAAAATGGAAGCCCGCAAGCAAGAAGAATTTTATAAGCACTTGCGCATTTACCTTACTGTGATAGCGATTGCCTTTATCTCTCGGGTTTTCTTTCACGGGTATTTTGGCATACCCTCTTTTGCGTTTTGGTGGGGGATTGGCGTATTTGTGCATTATATCAGCGTTTTTGGTTGGAACAATATAGACAGTTGCACTCCAAATAGAAATTATTTTGAAGATGAACCCAATGAGCGAGAAGCGGAACCGCTTGTAGATCAAAGAGAACAGCGTAAAAGCTGGCGCGATCGTGATCTTGTTTAAAAATCCTACCTTCTGCAAATTTTTCTTTCGCAACAAAAACAACCCCTTGTTGACATTTGCAATCATTATAAAGATGTTGTACCTTGTTAACGCTTTGGGTTATTGCAATTTTTTACAAAAAAAACTTGGTTTTCTAACAAGTACACATCAACTATGCGTGATTTTGAATTAGAAAAAGCTCGAAAAAGAGTCAAAAAGAAAAAAGAATTTTACCAGCACCTGGCGAGTTATATAGCGGTTGGTACATTTTTTTTCCTGATGAATGTAGTAACCTCCTTTGGCGACTGGTGGTTTTACTTCCCGATGCTGGGTTGGGGGATTGGTCTGGTGATTCACTTTTTTAGTGTATTTGGCATTCCCGGAGTGGTGAACTATAACGACGATTGGGAAGAACGTGCTATTCAAGAAGAATTGGAGCGACTGAGAAAAAACAAGCCGCCGCGCCAAGAGAGAGCAACCGAAGAAGAGGAATTGGAATTGAAGGAACTGCAAAAAGAAAGTGTTGAGCGCAAAGATAAAAAATGGGACGATTCGGAATTGGTATGATAGAATTGTTTGAAAATAAAATTTAGTAAATCTTTGGTTATCAATAAAATAGATATGTGTATTTTTTTATCTTTGTACTAATTTAATACATTAGATTCCATTATAATATTATGGAAAATCTTCAAAAAGCAGCGCGAGAGCGAGTCAAAAAGAAAAAGGAATTTTACCAGTTCCTAGCTGCTTATGTCGGTATGTGTATTCTAGTTGTCAGTATCAATCTTATTACTTCTTTTGGGGAGTGGTGGTTCATATATCCTGTTTTATGCGGCGGTATTGGCGTAGCAATTCATTTTTTTATGGTTTTTGGTATTCCAGGGCTTGTTAATTATGACGGTTGGGAAGAACGAGCTTATCAAGAAGAATTGGAACGCTTGAAAAAGAATAAAACGTACGATAAACAAAATCCAAGCGAAGATAAAGAATTGGAATTGGAAGAATTACAAAAAGAAGTAGTTGAACGCACAGCTACTAAATATGATGATTCAGAACTGGTGTAATTATTAAGCGGTTTGTATGAAAAAAGATCCTTACAAATTAGCCCGCCGCCGGGTCATTAGAAAAAAGCGGTTTTATCAACATTTTACGGTCTATCTTGCCGTTGTGCTGTTTTTGTTTGCATTAAATGCCATTCCTTTTTTCTTTCGTTGGTTGAATTATTATCCTGGCATGGGGCTTGAAGAAATCATCAGAAACGCCTATTACTACCCTGGTTGGTGGTTTCAATACCCTGCGCTGGGCTGGGCATTGCTCCTGTTTCTGCATTATAGCGCTGTATTTGGCGTACCAGTGATCGGCAATTTGGATGAAAAATGGGAAAAACGCGCCATGGAAAAAGAATTAAAACGCCTACAAATCAGTGAGTTAGATGCAGGCAATACATTGAAAGAGGCAAGCGAAGACAAACTTAGGTTAAAAGAATTGCAAAAAGTGGAGCTTAAAAAGTTGGATGATTCAGAATTCGTATAACCAAATAAACCAATATGAAAAACAATTATGAGATAGCAAAAGCAATAGTGACTAAGAAAAAGCAATTGTATACTCAGGCTTTGGGTTTCTTTGGCGTATTGGTTGTTGGGGCGATTGTATTTTCTCAAACATATTCACAATGGTTCGAATTTTTAGGTTTTTGGTTTTATTTTATTATGCTTGCCTGCGGAATAAGTTTGGTATATCGTTATTTTACACTCTTTGGCTTGCCTGAATTTATTCAAGATATAATCAGCGTCGCCGAAATATGGGAAGAACGTGCTATTCAGCAGGAAATGAAACAAAGAGAAACATCCTCAAAAGAGCAAGATGAGTTTTTAAATTTGGATGAATTGGAATCTCGTCCAATAGCTCAAAGAAATGAAGAATCCCAAGATGATTCTGATTTGGTGCGGATGCCTTCGCGTTGATTTTATCCAAAAATAGCAAAACGGCTTTTCCAACGATTTTCCTACTAACTTGCAATTCCAAAAAAATTATCTTTGCAAATTGGCGTATCAATAGGGCGCTTATCTTTCGTTGAAAGGTCATATATTTGCGGCTTCATTTTTCCAAACTAATTTTGAGATAAGATTTTGAAGGACAGTTTAGTTATCATTCCCACTTACAATGAGAAGGAAAACATCGCCCGAATGGTGGAGACGGTGCTTTCATTGGAACGCCCTTTTCATATCCTGATCGTGGACGATGGTTCGCCCGATGGTACCGCGCAAATTGTAAAAGAGCTTCAGCAAACCTATCCTGATTCCTTGTTTTTGATCGAACGCTCTGGCAAACTGGGACTGGGCACAGCTTATATCACAGGCTTTAAATGGGGCTTGCAGCGTGGCTATGAATATTTTATTGAAATGGACGCTGATTTTTCACATAACCCTAAGGATTTACCCCGCTTACGTGCAGCTTGCAGCGAGCAAAATGCAGACGTAGTGGTGGGTTCGCGCTATGTGAAAGGCGGCAAGCTGGAAAATTGGCCATTTGATCGCATTTTCTTGTCGTATGGCGCTTCGCTCTACGTGCGCCTCATTACTTGGATGCCTGTAAAAGATCCCACCGCTGGATTTGTGTGTTATCGTCGACAAGTGCTGGAAACCATTGATTTAGATAAAATTCGTTTTGTTGGTTACGCTTTTCAAATTGAAATGAAATATGCTGCTCGTCTGTTGGGCTTTAAAATTGTAGAAATTCCCATCACTTTTTCCGACCGAGTCGAAGGTAGCTCCAAGATGTCGAAAAGCATCGTCCGCGAAGCTATCTGGGGTGTACTGCAAATGCGCTGGCGCAGCTTTTTCTTCAGTTATGCAGTAGAATTGCAGAAATCTTCCTAACCAATTATTTAATACGCCATTTTATCAGATTATTCTTCAATGCAGATGCCTCTATTAAGCGCATCTCATATCTGACTTCTGACATCATCTTTCTCATGTTTTGTTTTGTAAATCCCAATAATTGTTTTATTTGCTAAATTTTATAAAATAAAAGTTTTAAATTTGTCTTGCAAATGAATCGTATTTGCTGAGGTAGCGACATTTTTTTACACAAATTCCCACTCTCATATTGGTTGTATTTTAATTGTTAAACATGAGTTTATGATATTTTTATCAATATATTGATATTAAAGCATCATTTTTTTGATTAAAAAATACGTGCTTTTATTGTTTAATAACGATGTGGAAAAATTTTTTGTAAAAAAGTGGTGGTAAAAAGTGGTAATTTGTGTAAAATCCGTTTAATTTTGAACCACTTTACTTTTTAAAAGATTGTAATGCAACAACTTTTAGGCGAATACGAATGCAAAATAGATCCTAAGGGTCGCTTCCGGATGCCAACTGATTTGATCGGTCAGTTGGGCGAAGGGGTAAATTCCTTTGTGGTCAATCGCGGTTTCGAGAAATGCCTAATGTTATATCCTGAGTCTGTTTGGGAGCGTATTACAGCTGAGATCAATCAGTTGAATTTGTACAATAAGAAAAACCGCGATTTTGTGCGCTATTTCTATCGCGGTGCGCAAAAATTAGAATTGGATGGCGCAGATAGATTGTTGATTACCAAGCGTTTATTGGAATATGCTGGAATTGACAAGGATGTGATTTTGTCGGCTTACAACGACCGTATCGAAGTATGGGCGAAAGACCATTACGATATGCTGCTTGATGAAGAGCCGGATGATTTCTCTGACTTGGCAGAAGATGTGCTGGGCAAAATAAAAATCGACGAGTGATGGCGTATCACTTGCCTGTACTGGCGAAAGAAAGCATCGAAATGCTGCAAATAAAGCCTGACGGGATTTACGTGGATGCGACTTTTGGCGGGGGAGGGCATTCAAAATTGATATTAGAAGAGCTGGGCGATAAAGGTCGTCTGTTTGGCTTTGATCAGGATGAAGATACAGTGGCGAATGTCTTGGGCGATCCGCGTTTTACTTTCGTTCATAACAATTTTCGCTATTTAAAGCGCTTTTTAAAACTACATGGCGCGAAAGAAGTGGACAGCATTTTGGCGGATTTGGGGGTTTCTTCGCATCAGTTGGATGAAGCGAGTCGAGGATTTTCCTATCGCTTTGATGCTGAATTGGATATGCGAATGAACCAACAAGGTGAACGCAGTGCTGCAGACGTGGTCAACATTTATACCGCAGAAGATTTGCAGCGTGTATTCAGCGAATACGGGGAAGTGCGTAATGCACGCACGCTGGCGCAAAGCATCGTAGAAGCACGACAAACGCGTGAGATTCGTACCATTGCTGATTTTCTGGCAATTATGGAACCCTTGATTCGAGGCCAAAGATTGAGGTACTTATCACAAGTTTTTCAAGCTTTGCGGATCGAAGTGAACGATGAGATGGGCGCATTGCAGGAGTTTTTGGAACAATCGCTTGAAGTACTCAAACCTGGCGGCAGATTGGTCGTTATCACGTATCATTCGATTGAAGATCGGATCGTGAAAAATTTTTTGAAAACAGGCAATAGAGAAGGCGAGGTGAAAAAGGATTTTTATGGGAATATCGAGCGACCCTTTGTGGTGATTACCAAAAATGCGATAGAGCCTTCGGACGCGGAAATTAAGGAAAACCCAAGAGCAAGGAGCGCAAGGTTGAGGGTAGGGGAGAAGGGGTGACCAGGTGATTAGATTTAGAGATTTTGTGAAGGGGAGAGCAGGGAAGATTGAAAGGAGATTTGTAAATTGGGAGATTTAAAATAATTGATTAGTGTGACAGTGTTATTGTGTCTTAGTGCCAAACACATATCATCATATCACTAAAATACTAAAATAAATGGCAAAACCACGCGGCATTTCGCAAATATTTAACCTGAATTATTTCAGTTCGGATTTAATTCTGAAAAACCTGCCATTTTTGTTGTTTTTGGGCTTTTTGGGGCTGGTGTATATCGCCAACTCGCATTATGCGGAGCGGAACGTGCGCCAAATCCAGCTATTGCAAAAGGAAGTAAAAGAATTGCGCTGGTACTATATGTCATTAGAATCGGAGATTATGTTTAACAGCAAACGTTCGGAAATGATCGAAAAAGTGAAACCGGTGGGTTTGCGGTCTTTGAGTTCAAAACCCAAAAAAATTGTCGTATCTGACTAAGAGTTAATTAGATGGAAATCAAAAACGAAATATTATACCGGATTTACATTCTTTTGTTCGGGGTGATTATCCCGGTAGCAATCGCATTGATTTACCAGACGGTTTACATCAGTTATGCGGAAGGTGAAAAATGGCGCAAAAAAGGTGAGGATTTATACATCGCCACTCGCCCGGTGGAGCCGGAGCGTGGTAATATCCTTGCATCCGACGGTAGTCTGCTGGCAACTTCGATTCCGTATTTTGATATTTACATGGACCCCACTTCAATTAACGAGAAAGAATTTGCTGATAATATTGATTCCTTAGCGCAAAGTATCGCCACTTACGTTGACAACACTTATACCCCTGGCGGTTGGAAAACATATATCGAAGAACAACGAAGGTTGAATAAACGATATGTATTGATCAAACGCAAGGTGTCCTATGCGGAGCGGCAGTTCATTGAAAGGTTTCCCCTGTTTCGATTTGGGCGTAATCGCGGAGGTTTTATCGCCGAAAAACGCAGCGAACGCAAACGCCCATTTGGGCTTTTAGCACAGCGAACCATTGGCTATACCAATCGCGAAGATGCAAAACCAGTGGGCATTGAAGGCTCATTCGATCAGGTATTGGGCGGTTTGGCTGGCAAGCAGGTGATGATTCAAGTGGATCGGGCCAACGATATTTGGATTCCAGTGGATGACCTGTCGTTGGTAGAACCCAAGAGTGGCGATGATGTCGTGACCACGATTGATATTAACCTGCAAGATGCTGCCGAAGGCGCTTTGGAGCGGGCGATGAATTATCACGATGCGGAATGGGGTACAGCGGTAGTGATGGAGGTGAAAACCGGCGCGATTCGGGCGATTGCCAACCTGGGTAGAACCGAACAAGGCTGGTGGGAAACATTCAATTATGCTATCGGTAATGCAGTAGAGCCAGGCTCGACTTTCAAAACCGCTTCCATGATGGCGATGTTGGAAGACGGCTATATTTCTTTGGAAGATACGATTCAATTGGAACGCGGTTCGACTGATTTTTTTGACCAAACCCTTGTGGATGCTTCGCCTTACAGCGCCAGCATTGATTCTACGAGTATTCGTCATGCTTTTGAAATATCATCGAACGTAGCTGTTGCGAAGCTGGTGGATAAATATTATGGCAGAAAAGAGCGTATTAATCGCAATCAAGGCGCGGCAAGGTATATCCAGCATTTGAAAGATTTTAACCTGCATTTGCCAACAGGGATTGAAGTGGATGGAGAGGCCAAACCTTATATCAAAGAAGCATATAGTGTCGATCACCAATGGAGCGGTACCACTTTGCCTTGGATGGCGATTGGTTATGAATTGCAAATGACGCCTTTACAAATATTGACATTTTATAATGCCATTGCGAATGACGGTGAATTAGTAAAACCATACTTAGTGTCTGAAATTCAACGCTTTGGCGAAACAATCGAAACTTTTAAACCGACGATTCTTAAGCGCAAAATTGCTTCCACGAAAACCTTGGAAACAATTCATGAATTACTGGATTCAGTAGTGACGCGAGGTACAGCCTATAAATTGAAATCAGACGATTACAATTTTGCCGGCAAAACCGGTACAGCGCAGGTCGGGTATCGCCGCACAGCTGAAGGCAGAACATTCATTCGCGGGTATCAGGCCTCATTTGTAGGGTATTTCCCTTCGGAAGCGCCCATGTATTCGATTATCGTAGTCGTCAACCGCCCACGGCAGGGAGGCTATTATGGTAGTGATGTGGCAGGGCCAGTGTTCCGCGAGATTGCCGATTATATATACGCTACTGAAATGAAATTGCATGAGCCACTCAACAAGACATCAAAGCCTATATTGGCTGGAAATCAATTGCCAACGTATGATGCCGGTACGCGCGAGGATATGCTTAAAGTATTAAATTTTCTTGAAATGCCATTTTACGGAAGCCCATCAGAAGAGATCGTGACTTTGCGGGCAGAGTCGGATAGCTTGATGGTGCTCAATCGGACGATTCCTAAGAACAATGTCGTGCCAAGTGTGGTTGGACTAGGATTGCGAGATGCACTGTATGTATTGGAAAATAAGGGCTTGCGCGTGGAAGTGGAAGGCTTTGGTAAAGTAGCGCGTCAATCGTTATTGCCGGGTACGCGTGCAGGAGGGCAGACGATTAAAATATTTTTGCAATAACTTATAATGAAAGTAATACCGAATGAATAAAAAATTAATAATAATGCTTATTTATTTACTTTTTTTGATGCAAACATATGCTCAATCTCCAAAACTTGATATAAAGGTAGAATCCTTAACGAAGGATTTTTATGTGCATATTTCCTATCAACTACTTGGAGGAAGTCCATTCCCTTCTAACGGTTTGATTGTCAAGACCTCGCAAGGGGTTTTATTAGTCGATACCGGCTGGGGCGAGGAGGCGACCAAGGAATTGTACAAATGGGTACGGCAAAATTTGAAAGAGAAAGTAAAGCTGTGCATTGTCACGCATTCGCATGGCGACAGGGCTTCCGGTACTGGGTTTTTGCAAAAGAAAGGCGTGAAAGTGATTAGTACACCATTAACTGCCGAAAAGTCGGCGGTACAAGGATTTGCTTCACCGGATGGAATCTTGTCGAATGATACGACATTCACTTTTAAGGGTTTGAAAGTACAAACCTATTTCCCAGGGGAAGGACATACTAATGATAATATTATTGTGTATTTCCCTGAACAACAGGTACTTTTTGGTGGATGTTTTGTAAAAAGCACAGAAGCAACAGGTCTGGGAAATGTAGCGGATGCAAATATTCCTGCATGGGAAAATTCGATGGAAAACGTGATGATGAAGTTTCCAAATGTAAAATTCGTGATTCCAGGTCATCAAGCTTGGGATGACGGTGCATCGTTGAAGCACACGATTGAATTGATAAAAAAGGCAAATACCAAACTAATTGGTGGCTAAAGGACGAGTCGAAAGACTATGAAAAACTTGCAGGATATACTGACCAATGTGTCGGTACTTGAAATAAAAGGCGAACAGAATCCAAAGGTGAACAAACTCACACTTGATTCGCGCCGCGCAGAGCAGGGAAGCCTGTTCGCAGCTTTGAGAGGTTATCAAACAGATGGGCATCAGTTTATTGACAAGGCAATTGCCAATGGGGCTACAGTCATTTTATTAGAAACCCTGCCGGGAAATTTGGATTCCAGCGTCACTTATGTACAAGTGGCAAAGAGCGCAGAGGCATTGGGCTGGATGGCGAGCAATTTTTATAATCACCCTTCAGAAAAGCTGAAGCTGGTGGGCGCGACCGGCACCAATGGCAAAACGACTACCGTCACACTTTTGTACAATTTGTTCCAGGCATTGGGCTACAAATGTGGCTTGCTTTCGACCGTGGAAAATCGAATCGGGCAGCAAGTTTTGACAGCTACGCATACGACGCCGGACTCAATCGCCATCAATGCTTTGCTCGCGGATATGGTGGAAGCGGGTTGCGATTACGCCTTCATGGAGGTGAGTTCGCACGCGGCGGAGCAGCATCGAATCAGCGGATTGCAATTTGCTGGAGCAATTTTTACGAATATTTCGCATGACCATCTGGATTATCACAAAACATTTGATAATTATATAAAAGCCAAAAAAAGTTTCTTTGACATATTACAAAAAAATGCCTTTGCTCTTGTCAATATTGACGATAAGCGCGGCGATGTAATGGTGCAAAACACCAAAGCAAATGTGTATCGTTACGGCTTGCATCGCTTGACCGATTTTAAAGCTAAAATACTGGACAACAGCTTATTGGGCTTGCATCTGGATATCAATGGCCAGGATTTTCATGGGCGATTGATTGGCGAGTTTAATGCTTATAATTTGCTGGCGGTGTATGCTACGGCGATATTGCTGGGTCAAGAGAAAGAAGAAGTTTTGACGGCGCTGAGCAATGTCAACACGGCGGAAGGGCGATTTGATTATATTTTTGATCAAAAGCGTCAGATTCTGGGCATTGTGGACTACGCGCATACGCCCGACGCACTGGAAAAGGTTTTGGAAACGATTGGCCAATTGCGACAAGCCAATTCAAAAGTCATCACGGTGGTGGGCTGCGGCGGCGACCGCGATAAAACCAAGCGCCCCGAAATGGCAAAAATTGCTTGCAATCTAAGTGAACAAGTGATTTTGACTTCTGACAATCCGCGCACCGAGCAGCCGGAAGCAATTCTGGTGGACATGGAAGCGGGCGTCCCGAAGGATGCGGCGAGCAAAGTTTTGACCATTGTTGATCGAAAGCAAGCCATTCGTACGGCGTGTAAATTGGCACAGAGTGGCGATATTATTTTGGTAGCGGGCAAAGGACATGAGAAATATCAAGATATTCAAGGGGTAAAGCATCCTTTTGATGATAAAGAGATATTAAAGTACGAATTACAAGTTTAGAAGTACGAATTTATCGTACCTGGTACTACCAATTTCGTACTTCCAAATAAGGGCAAATCGATTGAGTTTTAGGTATAGGAATGTTTATTTTTGGCAGGAAAAATTTGATTATCGGTGGTCTGTTATCAGGCAAAAAATAAAGACCTGATAGCTGACCGATAACAGTTAACAGATAACAAAAAAACAAAATGTTAATCAACTTAATCGAGTGGCTCGAAGCAAATTTTGGACACATCAGAGGTTCGGGACTTTTTAATTATATCTCGTTCCGGGCAGGCGTAGCAGTGATTTTGTCGCTCATCATTTCGATGATTTTCGGAGGCAGAATCATCAATGGTCTTCGGCGACAACAAATCGGCGAAACCGTGCGCGACCTGGGGCTGGCAGGACAAGTTCAGAAGCAAGGCACGCCGACCATGGGCGGTGTGATTATTATAATGGCAACCCTTATTCCTTGTTTGTTGATGGCAAAATTGGACAATGTATATGTAATTTTGCTTATGTTATCAACGCTTTGGATGGGATTTATTGGTTTTCTGGATGACTATATCAAGGTTTTTCGGAAAAACAAAGAGGGTTTGAAAGCTTGGTTTAAAATCCTCGGACAGATAGGTCTGGGGCTCATCATCGGCATAACGATGCTGACAAATGATGATATTGTAGTGCGCATGGATGTAAAAATCGCCAATGAATTGGGCTACACTGAATCGCAAATGGTTGGCGACACCATTTACACCGAAAGAAGTGGCAATAAAACGATTCGTAAAGGTGATTACAAAACGAACCTGACAAATGTCCCTTTTTTGAAAGATAATCACCTGGATTACAGTTGGTTATTACCGTTTGAACAATCGGTGGCAGCTAAATGGGCATGGTTACTCTTTATTCCGTTGGTGATTTTTATCGTTGCAGCAGTCTCGAATGCGGCGAACTTGACAGACGGTTTGGATGGTTTAGCGACAGGGGTTTCCGGGATTTCGGCGTTTACGCTGGGCATTTTTGCTTATGTGTCGGGCAACGCGATTGCTTCTAATTATCTCGGTATTTTGCAGTTGCCTGGCGCGAGCGAAGTAGTGATTTTTGCGGCGAGCTTGGTGGGTGCTTGTATCGGATTTTTGTGGTACAATGCTTTCCCCGCACAAGTGTTTATGGGCGATACAGGAAGTTTGACATTGGGTGGAATTATTGCTTCGATGGCAATTTTATTGCGCAAAGAACTCTTGATTCCGGTGCTATGCGGCATTTTTTTAGCAGAAAACTTGTCGGTGATCATCCAGGTAGCGTATTTCAAATACACCAAACGCAAGTACGGTGAGGGTCGGCGGATTTTCTTGATGTCGCCATTACATCATCATTATCAGAAAAAAGGAATGCACGAAGTGAAGATTGTGACGCGATTCTGGATTGTGGCGGTGTTGTTGGCGGTGATTACGATTATTACGTTGAAAATTCGATGATGTAATTGTGTTCAGGTGTTAGTGTGTTCAAGTGTTCAGGTTCGTTTTGGGATTAACAAAAATATAATTTACACATGAAAGTTACACGATTTGAGGATTTGGAATGCTGGCAAGCAGCGAGAGAATTGGTCAAACGAGTGTATGAAGTTTCTCAGGAAGGTGCTTTATCGAAGGATTGGGATGCTAGATCTCAATTCCGACGGGCTTCAGTTTCTGTGATGAATAATATTGCTGAGGGGTTTGCTCGATATTATAAAAATGAATTTAAACGATTCCTGGATATTGCGCAAAGCTCGGCTGCCGAAGTGAAAAGTATGTTGTATTTGTTTGAAGATTTGCAATATCTTGATAAAGAAGCAGTAGAAGATTTACATTCAAAAGTAAATAAAACTCGAAATTTTACATTGGCTCTTATAAGATATTTAGACAAAGGTACAAGTACATGAATACAAGAACACAAGAACACAAGAACACAGTAATATTAGGTGGCGGCGAAAGCGGGGTAGGGGCAGCGCTGTTGGCAAAAAAATTAGGACATCATGTTTTTGTATCGGACAAAGGTTCGATTGCTGAAAAATATAAAGAAGAACTAAATAAAAACGCCATTCCATACGAGGAAGGCGAGCATACATTGACAAGAATTCTGGAGGCAGACGAGGTCATCAAAAGTCCGGGTATTCCTGATAAAGTACCTGTAATTCAGGCAGTTGTAGCGAAAGAAATTCCGGTGATTTCGGAGATTGAATTTGCAAGTCGGCATACCGATTCGACCGTGATTGCGATTACTGGAAGCAATGGCAAGACGACCACCACGAAGCTTACTTTTCATATGCTGGAAACGGCGGGCTTTGATGTGGCGATTGGCGGGAATGTCGGATATAGTTTTGCGCGTTTGGTTTCGGAGGCGAAAAAAGCGTATTATGTGCTGGAAATCAGTAGTTTCCAGTTGGATAATACTCAAAAATTCCGACCAGATATTGCAATGATTTTGAATATTACACCAGATCATTTGGATCGCTATGATTATAAACTGGAAAACTATATAAATTCTAAGTTTAAAATTATTGAAAATCAAAGTAAAGAAGACCTCTTTTTATATAATGATAATAATGAAAATATTATAAATAAATTAAAAAATATAAAGCTTGCGCCAAAGGGCGTAGCGATCAGCGAAGAAATGATAAGTGGCGATCATGTGGTGGTAGGAAATTCGCGGTTTGATATGAGTAAAACGCAGTTGCGCGGCAAGCATAATTATATGAATGCTTTATTTGCGATTCACGCAGCGAAAGCGCTTGGCGCGAAGGATGAAGCGATTCAGAAAGGCTTGGAAACCTTTGTAAATGTGGCGCATCGTATGGAGTTGGTAGCGACGATCAAGGATGTAGAATACATCAACGATAGCAAGGCGACCAACGTGGATTCTGTTTTCTATGCTTTGCAAGCGATGACCAAACCGACGATTTGGATCGTAGGCGGACAGGATAAAGGCAATGATTACGAACCTTTATTCCCATTTGTGCGAGAGAAAGTGAAAGCGATCGTTTGTATGGGCGCTGATAATAGCAAATTGCTTCAGGTTTTCGGTGATTTTGGAAAGCCAATCCTGGAGGCAGGAGGCGCAAAGGAAGCGGTAGAAATGTCAACAAAACTAGCGCGTTCAGGCGATACGATATTATTATCCCCGGCTTGCGCAAGTTTTGATTTATTTAAAAATTATGAAGATCGGGGCAATCAGTTTAAAGATGCAGTTTTGAAATTAGTTTGATAGTGTTTTAGTGCGATAGTGTTAATGTGTTTTGGTAAATATTAAAATATTTTAAACACTATAACACCAA
>JANRME010000371.1:0-8312 GCA_033761835.1 Saprospiraceae bacterium | reverse complement strand
GGTGTAAAATATCCTGAAATGTTTCTTTCTACTTGCAATTGGTTTCAGGCTTTGCCCAAAAAAGAATATTTTGAAGAAGGTGGTGACCACGCCGATGAAATGGAAACCAGTTTGATTTTGCATCTCAAGCCAGCATTGGTAAGGCCTTTGGAAGAAGCGGGGCTTGGGCAGGAGCGAAAAATCAAAATGAAGCAATTCCGGGAAGGTTGGGTTTGGGCGGAGCGTCGTTGGTCACAGATTACGGCGGATACGGGCGTTGGCAATCCTAAAAAAGCTTCAGCGGAGAAAGGCATGAGATATTTTCAGGATGTGACGGAGAAAATCGCGCAACTTTTGGTGGATATTGCGAAAGCGGATATAAAAGATTTGTATGAATAAAGTACTGGTTATCAATTAGATTCAGCCAATAATTCTTGCCTTAATGCTTCCCATTCCGATTCAGAAATATGCGTATAATGGGTGCTTGCCATATTCTGCACGGCCTCCCATACCTGAGAATCTTTGAGCGTGCCTATTCTGTTTGCTATGGTGCGAAGCACCTCTTTTTCGAGTTCCAATCTTTGTTTTGGACTGAATTCTTTATTGACCAATTCCAGCGCCGCTCGAGCATACTCTGGTAAGCGCTGCAAAATACTGGCGCGATCAGCAGCGTATTTGGTGAATTTATAAAATGCGAAACGATTATCGGCAAGACGATATTGATAATCAGTATCTTTCATATCTATATTTGTTGGCATATTATTAAATTGCCCACCCCATTCGGTCATCAAGTTTTCTGTATATTCCAGCTTTTTGATTTCCTGATAAACCTTGACTAGTTTTTCATATAATTGAAAATCAATGATACGAGAATCGCGCGTATCCAGTGCGTATTCCAAAACAGCATAATTATATTGCGGCTGAATGTAGCGCCAATCATAAAAATCTCCAAACTGATCTATCCGCAAAAGCGAATCCCATTCTGCTACTTTACTTTTCTGAAATGCGCCCATATTACCAAAGGACAATCCAATCACGTCCAGTTCATTTTTGAGGCTGGTCATGATTTTTTCTTTCTCGCTGCGCACTTTTTGATTTTCGCTGAAAGTATTGAATTCAAAAGCGAGAAACACACCCACGAATACGATCAGCAGTTCGAGCAAGAGTGTTTTCCAGGGAATAGAAGACAATTTTTTGAGCATTTTGTACCAATCCTTTTTATTTAAAGATAAAAAATATCCTTGAAAGTTGCATTTGACAAGGCTTTTAGAAAAAATACCATTTGTTTTTTCTCTGTCCTAAAAAAGTTTGGCACGGTTTTTTGATATATATCAATGAAGTCAAATTCAAAAATGATTGAACCACTGACTTTAATGAATTAATAAATTTTATCTGATAACCGTACTAAATTCTAACATCCTATGGAACGCTTTAAAATCATTCTGTTAGCAATTGCTTTACTTGGACTGTCTTTTACCTTAGTCGCGCAAACCGCGCACAAAGTATCAAATGGCTACAAAATTGTGGAAGACAATGGCGTATTTGTTGAGCAATTTCCAACATTCAACACCAGTGACAACCGCTACACCGAAGACAATGTGACTTACACGGCTGGCGTGAGCTTTACGTACAACTACCGCTTCCTCGACCGCGAAGGCAAGGAATATCTGCATCGCAATGTGGAAGGCGCTGATTTAGATGCAAATAAAGCATGGGAACTCGTGCCGATGGAGCATAAAGATGGCTCAACGGTGCATTCGGTGAAAATGACGGTATTATATGGTTTGCAAGGCTTAGATCAGATGAAACCAGGCTATAATCGCACCGTTGTGCAATACGATTACTTGACCGCGCAGGGCAATACCAACTACAGCGAAGTGACCGGATTGGTAGAAAATGCCAAAAATATTTGGATGAATCCGCCGCGCTCCAAGCAATTCCGCATCCTTGAGTTGAACCCAGCACCCTTTATTCAAGCGCCTTACGCCGTGGGCAATAAGTGGAACTGGACGAAAATGGTCGGCAGCTTTTGGAGCGATGAGCGCTGGGCAGAATGGGACGGCTTGCTAATCAATACTTATCAGTACGAAATTACTGATTTCAAAACAGTCAACACGCAGTTTGGTGAATTGGAATGCTACGAAGTCACTGCCAGAGCGCAGAATGAAATCGGCAATACCGAGATGATCGCTTTGTTCAATCCTGATTTTGGTTTTGTGCAAATGAATTTCACGAATATCGACGGTTCAAAAATTATGATGAATTTGGAAGAAAGAGCAGTAGAAGGGTTCACCGCATCGAAAAATTAAATGGAGGATTGCATATTCCCAATTTCAAATGAGAGGCTATTCAAACATACGAAACCTCGTGGGCGCTTGCGTTTGCGGGGTTTTTCGTTTTTTTATGACAAGATTTTACGGGGGGTTAAAATAATAACTCCGGTAATTTTTAGTTTATACATTACAGCTAATATTCAGTTTTTATGGTCAACATTTTTGATTTTGCGAACGGTAATCCACTTTTCAAGCAATTAAAAGTATCAGACACGCTTTTTACTGAGTACAAATGCTTAGAAGAGCAGCCTGTGTTTAAAATTTGGTCGGATGTCAATTATTTTGTATATGTTTTCAGTGGTAAGAAAAAGTGGCAAAGCCAGCAGGCAGAATATATGATTTATCCCGGCGAAGCCATTTTTGTAAAGAAAGGAGCAAATATTATTCATAAATTTTTCGAGACACAATTTTGTGCTTTGATTATTTTTGTGCCGGATGGTTTTATTAAAAATGCGCTTCAAGAGAATATAAATACTATATCGAAAACCACTGTTAAGCCCTCTGATTCGATTATTCCGTTACATTTAGACGATAGTTTAAATTTTTACTTTCAATCTTTATATACCTATTTTTTAAAAGAACAGCTTCCCACAGCTAACTTATTGGAAATCAAGTTTAAAGAATTGATTCTTAATTTAGTATCTACACCAGAGAACGCCGACCTTTGCCATTATTTCAAATCGCTTTCTAATGAATCGCAAGCTTCTTTACAAGAGGTCATGGAAGCCAATTTTACTTATAATTTAAGCCTCGAAGAATTCGCTCGCCTGAGCCATCGAAGTTTAGCTACTTTTAAAAGAGATTTTAAAACATTATATCAAATATCGCCAGGTAAATGGCTGATTCATAAGCGGTTGGAATTTGCTAAAAGCTTACTGGCATTACATAATAAAAGCATTAATGATATTGCTTTTGAAAGCGGTTTTGAAAATACTTCTCATTTTATCAAAAAATTCAAAGAAACATATCATACCACACCATTACAATATCAAAAATCCGTTTTGTTCGCATCAAATTGAGCCGCTCAGCACATTTTTAAAACTGCACAGCAAATTGCCTTTCCGTTTTTGCCCGCATCTTTGCAGGTAAAAAAATAATTCATTATTTATTAAATCACTCGAAAAATGGAACAAGTAATTCAAAAAAGCTGGATGAAATTGATGCATTCATTTAGCGAAGATTTTTCCCAAAGAGCCAGTGAACACGACTGGAATGATCTTTTTGTAGCGACCAACTACATGACGCTCAAACAAAATGGCTTTCTTTCCGCAATGATTCCGCTCGAATTTGGCGGCGCGGGTATCTCTCATGCCGAAATGTGTGATTTGATTCGCCTGATGGCACAGGCCTGTGGCTCCACTGCACTGGCATTTTCTATGCATCAGCATTTGCTGGCGGCTACTATTTGGCGGTACAAACAAGGCAAAGGCGGTGAAGAATTATTATTAAAAGTAGCAAAAGATGACCTCGTGCTTGTAAGCACCGGCGCAGGCGATTGGCTGGAATCCAATGGGAATATGGAGAAAATAGAAAGTGGCTACCTTGTCACTGCGCAAAAAAACTTTGCGAGTCAATCACCTGTAGGGGATATTTTGGTTACTAGTGCGCGCTACGAACATCCGGAGCAAGGCTCGCAAGTATTACATTTTTCAGTACCTTTTAAAGCAGAAGGCTTATCGGTGCTAGACAATTGGTATAGCTTGGGTATGCGTGGCACGGGCTCTCATACCATCCAATTGGAAAAGGTTTTTGTGCCTGAAAGCGCCATTACCTTGCAGCGCCCCGTAGGTAAATACCATGCCATTTGGAACATTGTGCTTACAGTAGCCATGCCACTTATTATGTCTGCTTATGTCGGTATTGCAGAAAAAGCAGCGCAAATTGTCCTGGAAAAACTGAGACAAAGAACATCCATCGAACCGCATACCTTGTTCACAGTGGGTGAAATGAATAACGAATTAACCCTGGCGCAGGTCATGCTGAAAGACATGATATCCATTTGTAATAATTTTGATTTTGCAGCGACAGATGTAAATGGTCATGCTATCCTCAGTCGTAAAACCCTGGTTGCCAATGCCTGCAAAAAAGTAGTGGAGAAAGCAATGGAAGCCATAGGGGGGCAGAGTCTATTCCGCAATCAAGGCATCGAGCGCCTATTCCGAGATGTACAGGGCGCGCCCTTCCATCCGCTGCCTGAAAAGCCACAGTGGCAACTCACGGGTAAGTTTTTATTAGAAAGTAATTATTTATTCAATGAAAATTAAATAAGTGAATAAATAAAATCATCCGACTAAGGGAAGCGTCTTATAGCCAATGGCGGTAGGGCGCTTTCTATTTATGATAGGGGCATTGTTTTTATAAAACTCAATAATAATGCTGATAATTAATCGCACATATTTAATATATATAATAATTTTATAAATTACTGGTTGTCACCTTTATTGGCTTTCGACTGTTGACTTTAAAACTGCTCGACTACTTATAGCACAAAACTAGGGATTGATTTTCCATGCGTCGCATCGGAGTTGGTTGGCATCAATATCGCAGTCTTATATTAAACCCTCAGATTCAAAAAAGCCATAAGATTTATCTGTCTCTGCTTTCTGAACAGATTTAGTTCTTATATTTTAAGCTCTTTGGTTAATAAAATCTACTATTTACTGCTACTGAAAAGCATCTAATTGATTAAATTTTAATAATAACGCTCCCATCTTTCTTATTTTTTTATAAAACAAATATAATAACAATAAGAGAGAGATGCCAGCTCCATAAATTCCAACGGGTAGCAAGGGAAAAATAAAATTCCCTATCTTGTCCAACTAAAAAAATCCAATTACAATATGCGACACCTATACCTATTACTGTTATGCTGCTTGCCGTTGGCGGTTTTGCAGGCGCAAGGGGATGCGGCAAAAACCATCGCGACGAAAGTGGCGACGATGAAGGCTTATCCTGGCTATTTCAAATTTTATTGGGATGAGAAGGAGGGCAAAATCTGGCTGGAAGTGGATAAATGGGATACCGATTTTTTATATGTGAACTCGCTGACGGAAGGGCTTGGCTCGAATGATATTGGCTTGGACCGCAATCAGTTAGGTTCGGATCGGATTGTGAAATTTGTGCGCAGTGGTCCGAAAGTGATGCTGCTGCAACCCAATCAGGAATTCCGGGCGGTGAGTGACAATGCCGATGAGCGCAAGTCGGTAGAGCAGGCATTTGCGAAGTCCATTCTTTGGGGTTTCAAGGCGGAGATACAAGAGGGCGACAAAGTGCTGATTGACTTCACGCCTTTTTTGCTGCGCGATGCGCATGGGGTGATTGGGCGATTGACGAGTAATAACCAAGGCACGTATCGCGTAGATGATTCGCGTTCAGCGGTTTATCTGGATCGGACGAAGAATTTTCCGAAGAATACCGAACTGGAAGCGACCATCACTTTCGTGGGTGAGCCGCGGGGTGGCTTGGTGCGTTCAGTGACGCCTTCGCCAGATGCGCTGACCGTTCGGATGCATCATTCTTTGGTGGAGTTGCCAGATAGCGATTATCAGCCGCGAATGTTCGATCCACGTGCCGGTTATTTTGGCATTAGTTACATGGATTATGCGACGCCGATTAGTCAGCCGATTATGAAGCGTTTCATTTCGCGGCACCGGTTGAAGAAAAAAGATCCGACCGCCAAAGTCAGTGAAGCCGTGGAGCCGATTATTTACTACTTAGATCGCGGTACGCCGGAGCCAATTTTGTCTGCCTTGATCGAGGGCGCATCCTGGTGGAATCAGGCGTTTGAAGCGGCAGGTTATAAAAATGCCTTCCAGGTGAAAGTCTTACCCGAAGATGCCGACCCTATGGATGTGCGTTACAACATGATCAACTGGGTGCATCGCTCTACGCGGGGCTGGAGTTATGGCAGTTCTGTGACTGACCCACGCACGGGCGAGATCATCAAAGGGCACGTGGCACTGGGTTCGCTGCGCGTGCGGCAGGATTTTTTGATTGCACAGGGTTTAATTGAAGCGTATGCGAATGGCGAGAAGCCCGATCCACGGCTGGAAGAAATGGCGTTGGCGCGCTTGCGGCAGTTGTCGGCGCATGAGGTGGGGCATACCTTGGGCATTCAGCATAATTTTGCAGCGAGTATCAATGATCGTGCGTCGGTGATGGATTATCCGCATCCGTTGGTGACAATTAATGGTAATGGCGAAGCCGATTTTTCCAAAGCGTACGCCGTCGGCATTGGTGAATGGGATAAGCGTGTTATTATATATGGATATCAAGATTTTCCGAAAGGCACGGACGAGACGAAAGCGCTGCGTGATATTCTTACAGAGACATATAATAAAATGAATCTGGCGTATATGACCGATCAGGACGGTCGCCCGGCGTCTTCAGCGCATCCTTATAACCACTTGTGGGACAATGGGAAAGACCCGATGACGGAACTGCGTCGCATGATGAATAATCGTAAAATGGCATTGAGCAAATTCAGCGAAAAAAATATTCCAGTGCATGCGCCGATGGCAACGCTGGAAAATGTGTTGGTTCCATTATATTTATCGCATCGCTATCAGGTAGAAGCCGCGTCGAAAGTAGTGGGTGGCGCAAATTTCAGTTACGCGGTGCGCGGCGATGGTGCAAAACCGAATGAAATGGTGGAGGATAAAATGCAGCGCGATGCACTGAGTATTTTGTTGGAAACCTTGCGTCCGAATTTCCTCACTTTACCAGAAAATATTATCAAACTCATTCCGCCGCAACCACCTGGTTATCAGCGTGATCGGGAGTTATTTAAAGTTTATACCGGCAATACCTTTGATCCATTAGCCGCAGCGGAAAGTTCGGCGAATCATACCTTGACGATGTTGTTAAATCCGCAACGTTTAGCCAGAGTCGTCGAGCAGCACGCGCGCGATGGCAAACGCCTGTCGTTGGAGGATGTTCTTAATCAAACATTAGAAGCGGTAAAAGTGAAAGCGGATTATTCCGATTATGAAAAAGAAATAGCACGGAATAATGAAAAGCTGGTATTACATCACTTGTTAAATCTGGCAGGTGACCAAAGTGTAATGAAGCAGGTGCGCGCTACGGCGATGCTGAAAATCAATGAAATGGAATTGTGGGAAATGCCAACGCCAAATCCGGAGCAGCGGGCACATGTGGCGTATTTAAAAGAAGAAATTCGGATGTTTAAAAATAATCCGGGCGAGTATAAATTGCCGACGATTCAGGCAATGCCCGACGGGCAGCCGATTGGGTGTGATTCAGAAAATTAGATTTTACCATAAGAAAATAGGTAGGGAAATTAACAATATTCCCTACCTATTTTCTTAATTATCAATAGGTAATCAAAATTTCTTGATAAAAGAGAGTATAATTTGCCTTGGTTTCAATTGGTAATAACTAAAACTTTCAGAAAAATTATTTTGTGTAAAATTGATATAATATATATTTTTTGTTAAGTTATTTATATTTAATATTATATCAACATTTAGCTTTTTCAGTGTATGTTTATATTCTATTGATAGAAATTCGTTCCATATAGCTCTTTCGCCGATGGCAGAAAAATATTGATGGTAACTCGTTCTAAATGAGCCAATTCGATCTAATTTAATAAAATAAACCACCTCCGCGTCTATTTGATATGCAGGCGTTTCAAAAAAGTTATTTGAAACAAGCTGAAAGTTCGGTTTAACACTAAAAATGCTATTTGTAAAAGTATAATTTATTTGGGTATTTAGTGTGATATAATGATTTTTAATGCTCACTTTTTCTTCATTTATTATATTCGATCTCTGAGAAAAACGATATAACGATCGGATATTAAAATCAATATCACTTCCTATCATACCAGCGAGATGCCCCTGTGAGGATAAGCTTTTTACCTTGTTTTTAATTGACATCAAATTAGACGTCAATCCTTGTTGATTGAAATTACTACTGTTCAAAAAATCATAACTTGTTTGTGATAAAGAAACGGATAAACTGTATTCGGTTTCTTGTTCG
>JANRME010000370.1:0-3587 GCA_033761835.1 Saprospiraceae bacterium | reverse complement strand
ATTTATACCGGTGTTATTTGGAATGTATGATTATCGGATAAAAGCATTGGCGGATATTGAAAGTGGTATTTACATGGAAGGATTACATCAAGATTTATCTGCTTCTAATTATTATAAGCCATCAAAATTACAAATCCCTTTTTTACACATTTTTAGCCGCGATTTATCAAAACAGGAAACCCACTTAAATGAGTTTGAAAATAAAGCAAAGTTTTCTAAACGCTATCGCCTCCTATTGAATCAGCCCGCCCTACATCACTGGGATTTTGCTTCGGAAGGATATACTTCCTGCGTTATTTTAAAAAATCGCGGTGCAACGCAAAATAATATTAAACAATCCTTTGAAATCGCTTCTATTTACTTATTGAATTTTTTTAATGCTGAATTAAAAGCAGACCCGCAGGCAAAAATATTTTTATCCGCCAAGCCATCTATACCGAAAACGTCATCCACCCTGTGGGATATAACCACCCTGCAAGCCGTAAAACCAGCGCCCGACCAAGAAGCATTTGAATATATCATAAAAGAAAAGGGAATCGAAGTGGCGCTGGAAACGGCAAGAAACACGATTCAAAACGATTCATCCACCAACCTGCTACAGGGTTTTGTACTAAATAATCTGGGTTATACTTATTTGAATGAAAAGAAATATAAAGAAGCGATTGGGGTATTTACATTAAATGCAGAATGGCATCGTGACAATGCTGGATGGGTTGATAGCCTCGCAGAAGCGTATGAAGTAACAGGTGATAAAGCAAACATGAAGAAGATTTCGCAACTCGTGCTTGATTTGCTCAATCAAAAAACAACTTTGACGGATGGTGAAAAGGCGTTGAAGCAAGAAAATGAAAGAAGAATTAATCTCAATTAAAATAAAAATAAAATAATGAAACCAATTATCATTATTATAAGCATTATATACGCTTCAATAGCATCCATATACGACAGGATAATAAAGAACTGCCTCACACATTAATAAAAGATATTATTTACCTATCAAATGACACCTTAAAAGCAGATTTTTATTTACCTGTTAATTATAAGCAACAGCAGAATCCGGTACTTATCTTCGGTGATGGGTATGGTATCGATTTTAGAAAATGGGGGCATTACACAAAATGGGCAAAACTAGCTGCTTCTCAAGGCTTTATAGGGATTATTTATTGCCCTCGGCAAGACCAGGCGAAAGCCAACCTTAGCAAGTTATTAAGTTTTATTATTAAGGAAAGTAGCCAATATTATATTGATTCTACCCAAATTTCATTATATGCCGGTTCGGGTAGCGTATTGGAGATGCTCCCATTTGCCAACGAAGAAAAGCGGATAAAGGCAGCTTTGATGTATTATGGTGCTCCAAAAATGCAAAGTTTCAGGCTCGATTTGCCGGTATTATTGGTTCGCGCAGGCTTGGATAATCCTCAGCTAAACAAGGAGTTAGACACACTTGCATTCAAAGCATTGCAAGCTTATGCGCCTTATACCATTGTCAGTTTTAATACGGCAACCCATCCTTTTGAAGATGTGGATGACCCGGAGAGCAAGAAATTTATGCAATTCTCGCTGGATTTTCTTAAAACCAATATGAGCAAGCCTTTTCAAGATAATATTTCAAAAAAGGAGAATATGATTACTGCTAGTCGGGAATTATATCATTCCAATTGGAATGCCGCGCTTGTAGCTTTACAAGCAGCTTTAAAAAATGATCCCGGTAATAGTGACATTGAACAAAAGATAGGTAATACATATATGGAATTAAAACAATATGATAAGGCAATTCAATTATTTAATAATGCCCTGGCGCATGGTAGCTGGCGTAAAGGAGAAATTGCTAAACAAAAATGTATTGCTTATGCTGTCTTGAATGATATTGAAAATGCCATTGCGGAAATGCGCATTTTAAGGAATATAGGGCGAGGATGGTATAAGGAGTCTGATTATACGAGTAATCCTTTATTTAAAAACATAGTAAACTCAGAAAGTTATTTAAAATTTACAAAAGAAACTAAATAATTTTACAAAAAAGAAATTTATTATTGTTTAAACACCACTCCATTTAAATCAACATTCATCATGAAGCTATTTATAACACTCCTTTTATTAATGGTTTTGCCGTTCTGTTTGCTATGCGCACAAACGGAGAAAGAAAAAGTGGAGGCTGCCGTTCGAAACTACGTCGAAGCCTTCTATGATGCTGATACTAATAAAATTCATTAAAGTATTGCAAAAGACGTTGTGAAATATGGCTATGCTATACCAAAGAATAAAACAGAATACGAACGGTATCCAGATTCTTTTGAGGAAATGATTCATTCAATCATAAAATATGGCAAGTTTCCAACTCAAACGCCTAAAATTATTGAGGTATTTGATGTGCTGGATCAAACCGCTTCTGCCAAACTTACTGCCGGATGGGGAATCGATTATATACTGCTCGCCAAACAAAATGGGAATTGGATGATCACTCATGTGTTGTGGCAAACACCTCCTCCTAAAAAATAAAATTACAAATGATAATTAATAAATATCATATCAGAATGAACAAACGCTTCATAAACTGGTCGCAACAGCGATGGAGGAAAGATTGGAGGCATAGAGGATGGCTTGGCGTTACCTTGATCCTTCTATTTTTTGCAAGTGCTGGAGTAGCGCAAAGTCTGCAAAAAGTAACCTATTTGTATAATAGCGGTTTTTTAATTGAAACAGCTAATGAGATAATATTAATTGACTATATCCCTGCTGATAAGCTGCTATTGGACAGTATTTTATTGCATAAATTAAAAAAAGCGACAGAAAGTAATAAAAGAGCTTACATTTTGGTAACGCATGAACATTCCGATCATTTTTACGAGCCTCTACTCCAGTGGCATCATAAAATAAATGGTCTAACCACCATTTTGGGCTGGGATTATCCCACAACGGATAAGTCAATTTTGAAAGTATTTAACCGGGATAGCATAACTATAGGTTCATTCAAACTGATAGCGCACCCTTCCACCGATGCTGGTTCGGGCTTTCTAATTAACGTAGATAATATAACATTCTACCACGCGGGTGACCATGCTGCATGGGCAGAAGATTTTACAGCAAAATTCACAGATGAAATAAAGTTTATCAAGCGGGTCGCTAAAGAGATCAATATGGTTTTTATTCCCATCGTTCGGGGAAAACTTGGAGCATGCAAAAGTACTGAAAGTATCACCAATGGTGCAATGCTGACCTTGCAAATACTAAATCCTGATATGGTCTTCCCCATGCATTTACAATGTGACGATCTTACGCCTTATAAAACATTTGGGAAACAAGTAAAACAAAGATTTTCATCAATTATCACAAAAATTCCGCTTTCTAATAATTATCCATTTACATTTTAATACTTGGATCACTAGAGTTATTCCAAATTGATAATCAAGTGTATAAAGTTAAAAATTGCACTAAAATGAATAAAAAATTCACTTTAATAGTATTATATTTTTGCTTTTTTGTAATAAAAATGAATGCCCAGCATGATTTTCTGCAAGAAGCATTAAAACCTTTAAATTTTTTAGCGGGTGAATGGAAGGTAGAAGTAAATGCCCGGCTCTCCCAAA
>JANRME010000369.1:0-20992 GCA_033761835.1 Saprospiraceae bacterium | reverse complement strand
AGGAGTGTTTATATTCGAGAAGCAGATATTTGGACAGAGCCGCAAAACCTGGGATTGCCTATTAATTCTGCCGGAGACGACGATCATTTTCGCTTGGCGAGAGACGGTTTTACCGGATTTTTTGATTCTTCGCGCAAAGATGGCTTGGGGCAGCGCGATTTGTACGTTGCCTATTTCAATGATTATTTGAATGAAATGGAGCCTCCGGCTGCCCAATATACTTCTGCCGAGCCTGAGTCGATACCACAACCTCCGGTTCAGCCGCCAAAGCAAGAACCTAAGCCGCCGATTGTTGCCAATACAAATATTGAAGCTGATAATGTGTTGTTTTTAAATTCGGAAAGTGATTTGAACAATGTTGAAAACACACGTTTTTTAAGTCAAATTGCCAATCAATTGAACACAGACCCTGATAAAAAATTAGTCATTACTACTTTTGCATTGAATTCAAAGAATACTTCAACTGCTTTATCACAAGCAATTGCTCGTGCCGAACGCGCCGCGGCTATGCTCACGCGCCAAGGTGTTTCTGAAAATGCCATTTTTATGCGGGGTGCTATCGCTGAATCTGCGCCATCTGGTCAGAATGCAAGTTTTGGCATGGATTTCAAAATAAATGAACAAGAATCATTGATTGATAAAGGCGTTTCTACGGAAGACTTCGACGCGATCCTCCAACAGGATTTGGTGTATAAAGTGCAGATTGCTTCATCCAAAAACAGCAATTACAATAATGCATTATTATTACAATATGCGCATCCGATGGTAGAAAAAACGCTGGATTTTGAGTATTATCGCTACACGGTCGGGGCGGTTAACAGTTTTGCGGAAGCCGAACAACTACGCCGCGAGTTGGTGGGCAAAGGGATTACCGGAGCGTTTATAGCGCCTTATATTTATGGACGGCGCGTAGATGCCAAAAGCGCGAAGCCTTATGTGCAGACTTTTCCAGATTTACGGAATTATGTGCGGTAATATTGGATAAAATTTCGAAATTCCCATATCTAATACCGAACATCGGACACCTAATCGCGTTACTTTTCAAAAAACAATCGCTTTATGAGACTATCTATGCTATTAATTCTTGCAATTGCTTGTTTATTAGCTAGTTGTAAGAATATAAATCCACCACCACCCAGAATTTCCAACAGAACGCCTTCTAATCTTCCTTTGGATAAGATCAAATTGCCGGAAGGCTTTAAAATAGAGGTCTTTGCTGAAGATGTGACCAATGCCCGTTCGATGGAATTATCGCCGAATGGCACGCTTTTCGTAGGCACACGCGACAAAGGCAGTGTTTATGCATTGAGAGACACCAACGGAGATATGTATCCTGATAAAAAATTCATATTGGCAACTGGCTTGAAAATGCCGAATGGCGTGGCTTTTCGCGATGGCGACCTGTACGTGGCAGAAGTAAGTCGGATTATTAAGTTTGAAAATATCGAGGATAATCTACAAAATCCGCCTGCACCAGTAGTTGTGTATGACAAGTACCCCAAAGAAACGCATCACGGCTGGAAATTTATTGACTTTGGCCCGGATGGAAAACTATACGTACCGGTGGGCGCGCCTTGCAATATTTGTGAACCAGCAGAAATTTATGCTTCTATTACCCGCATCAATCCTGATGGTACAGGCTTGGAAATTGTGCAACACGGCATTCGCAATACGGTAGGTTTTACCTGGCATCCAGATACAAAGCATCTTTGGTTTACCGATAATGGCCGGGATATGCTCGGCGACGATATACCCGCTTGCGAATTGAATTATGCTCCCCAGGATAATATGCACTTTGGCTATCCTTATTGCCATCAAGGCGATTTGCCTGACCCTGAATTTGGTAAGAAACGCTCTTGTGCCGACTTCACACCGCCTGCGCAAAAGCTGGGGCCGCATACCGCGCCACTGGGGGTAGAATTTTATACCGGCTCAATGTTTCCAGAGGAATATAAAAATCAATTACTTTTTGCAGAGCATGGTTCCTGGAATCGGAGCAAAAAAATTGGCTATCGCGTGATGATGGTTACTTTGGATGAAAATTACAAAGTCACAAGCTATAAACCTTTTGCCGAAGGTTGGCTGGAATCAGATAAGGATGAAGTCTGGGGCCGCCCTGTAGATTTAGAATTTTTACCCGATGGCTCAATGCTCGTGTCGGATGATTATGCCGATGTGATTTATAGGATTTATTATGAAGGGAAATGATATGAGTTTAGGAGTTTAGTGGTTGGGTAGAGGAAGGGATACCTTCTTAAAATAATAAGTTTCTATATTAAGATGAAAAAATTGTATTGGACTTATGATTTCACAAAAAATGATTGATGCCCTGAATCAGCAGATCGCGCTGGAGGGTTATGCCTCTTATTTGTACCTGTCGATGTCGGCATGGTGTGATAAAGAAGGATTGGAGGGTTGTAAAAAGTTTATGCGCCGCCAGTCAGAAGAAGAACGCGCGCATATGCTGCGGATTTTCGATTACCTGAGCGAAACCGATAGCCATGCCTTAGCGCCAGCGATTACGCAGCCTCCGCATGAGTTTGAATCCGTGCAAAAAATGTTTGAACAAGTATATGCGCACGAGCAAAAGGTGACGGCTGCGATCAATAGGTTGATTTCATTGTGTTATGAGGAGCATGACCATACCACCCTCAATTTTTTGCAATGGTATGTGACCGAACAACGCGAGGAAGAAGCGTTGATGCGCAATATTTTAGATAAAATCCGACTCATCGGTGATGGCCCGCAGAGCTTGTATTACATTGATAAAGAGATAGAAAAAATTAATGTACAACAGTTGCAGAGTGAGACGCAAGCGGAAAAGGCTTAGAATAGAAATGCCCGACGACACCCCTCGCCGGGCAACTTGTGGTTGTGTTTGTGTTTATTTGCCTGAATGTTGAGAACCGAAGGGGTGTTTCAACATGAGTGATATATAAATTATCTTAGTCTTTCTGCGATTCAGAAAGGTCAATTGATTTAAAAGGGAAACATACCCATTCTAGGGATAGACATGACACGAACAGTGTTGAACAAAAGATAAGTTGAGGGATGTAGTAAAAGTATAGTTACCACAAAGGGGCTAATAACGTGACAAATTTAAAAGTTTTTTGGTGATATTGTCAATAGCTGATTAAAATTTTCCTCTTGAGATCAAAATTTCTGTATTATCTATCGTTTGAACTCTCGAAAATTGGTGGCAATACTCAAATGATTCACGCCACCGGCAATATGATAAACCATTCGACCATAGTCAAGTCGGAAGCGATTGATTTTAATGCCGGCTCCAAAGCTGAAGCCCGCAAGGCTTCCAAAGTTTTCTACCGTCATTTCTTTTCTTAGAAAATGATTATACCCCAAGCGTAATCGGAAATTTTCTTTTGCGCCAAATAAAAATTCTCCATTAAAAATAAAATGCCGGAAGAGATTATCCGCAAAAATGGAAAAATCGCTTTTCTCATTGGGTGCTTCTCCAAAAAAAATATCCGTATCTTCCTGGTTAGGGTCATCATAAGTGACGTTCCAGCGCTGCAAATTATGATAGATCACTGAGAAGCGGAAAGGCAAGTGGCGCAAGCGTTTGGAGATGCCTACCTGCACCTCAAACGGCAAAGATTCAAAATTGCCGTCCCGATAGGGCGTAAGCTGCGTTCCAATATTTTTGAATACAATGGTTGCGGTAAAACGGCTAGCCGTATCGAAATACATAGCAGCTAAATCAGAACTAAGCGCGGTCGAATTAAATACATCTAATCTTGATGTGATGAGTTTTGCATTCGCGCCTATCATCAAGCGTTCGTCCACCTGATGGGCAGCACCAAGCGCAATGGCAAATTCTTTGGCTTCAAACGTGCCTTCGAGGTCGTTGAATTCATTCCGGGCTTCCAATTCGCCATAATTAACATATTGAACACCAGCATGAAAAGTAGTATTGATTTTATCAAAATGATTGGCATAAGCCGCATAACCGTTTTGAATTTTGGCAAGATGAAAATTATGATTGAAAGCGATTTGCTGGTGCATTTGAGGATTTAATAAGGCAGGATTGGCGTAAGCCAGATTCACATCATCGTCCATCACCGTGATAAGATTGCCACCAAGTGCCGTGACCCGCGCCGAAGGGGAAAGATTGAGAAAGGAAAAGGTATGCTGCCCGCCCAACTGCGCGAAGATATTGCTCGAATATATCAAGAAAACATAAAGTATAATTCTATGCATATTAATGATTTGTTGCCTCCGCCAGTTATCCGTTAAGGGTTGTTGGTAGCAGGGATTATAAGTATCTCTTCCGCGCAATCACCTCTCGTCGCCCCATCACCCAGTCAATAAGTCTCTATGCCTCCGAGTCCCTCAATCTCCTTTATCCAATTGCCAAACCGTTTTGCAAATGCCTTTGTCACATTCCATTGTTTTGATATGGATACCTGCTTCGTTGTACAATTTTAATTCGCCATGTTCATTGTCACCATCCAAATAGCTGCCTTGTGCCTTTAGCTTTCCATTTGAATAATATTCTACAAAAGGCCCATTTTCCTGGTTATTGGCAAAAGTAACCTCTTCTTTCAGTGTGCCATTTTCATAAAAACCCTTCCATTTGCCTGTCATCTGGTTATTGACATACGTTCCGGATAATTTGGTTTTCCCACCAGGATAATAAACTCGATACGCCCCTTCAAAGAGGCCTTGGCGGTAGGATTCCAACACTTGCGTATCTCCGGTTTCGTAATAAATGATGCGCCAGCCATCGAGCGTATCGCTTTTGTACAAAGCTTCTTCCACTTTGTTGCCCTGGGGGTCGGTCTTCACGTATAAGCCTTCCTTTGCATAATCACTTTTTCGGCGCTGGTAGCGTTCGGTGTAGCCATCATTGTCCTTAGCTTCCACGGTTTCTACCTTCGGAGAGCTTTTACAAGCGAACCCGATAAAAAAAATACAGGGTATAACAAAATAACGGCTGTACATAGATACGTTCGTTTTTGCTAAGGTAATAACGATAATCGAGTAATCAGATTATATCAGCTGGGCGGAAATGTAAACAAGCAGACGAATGCGATTGGCGTAAAAGACAAATGCCTTTGAAGCGCCGTTCAAAAGAAAACCAAGCTTTTAAGCGAAACCAATCATATTGCCCGCAAAGCCTTTACCAGATAAGTGAGCACAAATGGCAAAGCGAGCCAGAACCACTCGGATGCGTAAACCAGCAATAGAAGACAGATAATCGTGGATACTCCAAAAAGCATCCAATCCATTGTAGTTGATTTATTAGTTGTTGTTTCCATGTTGTTTCTAAATTTTCAGGCGCAAAACTAAGAAGGAATTTTCCAAAATCCTTATTTGATGGGCATTTTTAATGCAGACTTTTACCAAAAAAGATTTATCCACAACTAAGGGCTTGCCGAAAAAAGGAGGCTTGCTTTTTGTCAAATGGTTGATAAAATTACTTGAATCTACTCACCTTGTAATTGAATTAGGCTCAAAATGAGGCATTTGAAATTTATCTACGCTACTATTTTAGTATTTGGTTTAGTAAAAACCAGGGGACAAGATCAACCTACTTTACGCATCGTACGCGCTACTAACCCCATCCAATTGGACGCTGTGTTGGATGATCCTGATTGGCTAACAGCTGAAATGGCTACCAATTTCACACAATTTTTTCCAGCCGATACTTCCTTTGCCAACGCTCAATCCGAGGTACGAATGACTTATGATGATAATTTTATTTACATCGGCGCTAAAATGTACAACCTACCTGGCGAGCGCGGCTACGTAACACCCTCTCTTCGACGCGATTATCGAGGCGAAGCAAACGACGGTGTGACGGTAGTGATTGATCCTTTTCAAGATAATACGAATGCTTTTCAGTTTGGCGTAAACCCTTTCGGTGTGCAACGCGAAGGCTTGATTTCCAACGGCGGCGCTACCAGCGATGATTTATCGCTCAATTGGGATAACAAATGGTACGCCGAAGCTAAAACTTACGACGGCTATTGGATCGCTGAAATGGCAATTCCTTTCAAAACCTTGCGATTCAAGGAGGGTAGCGCTGCTTGGAATATCAATTTTTACCGCATTGACAGCCAAAAAGCAGAGCGCTCCACCTGGACGCCCGTGCCGCGCAACTTTAATATTATTGCCTTAGCTTTCTCCCGTAAATTGATTTGGGATGCGCCTTTAAGCAAACCCGGCGGAAATATTGCTTTGATCCCCTATACCTCTGGGAGCTATTCGCATCGGCTATTCGATGGAGATCAACGGGTAGATGATAAACCCAAATACAAATGGGGATTGGGCGGGGACGCTAAAATTGGGGTCGGGCCCGCGCTTAATCTGGATTTAACTTTTAATCCTGATTTTTCACAAGTGGAAGTGGATGAGCAAGTTACAAACTTGGATCGTTTTGAAATTTTCTTTCCCGAAAGACGTCAATTTTTCTTGGAAAACGCCGATTTGTTTGCCACTTTCGGTGCGGATGGCATTCGTCCTTTCTTTTCACGCCGGATTGGCGTTGCCAGAGATGAATCTACCGGTCAGAATATTCAAAATACGCTTTACGCCGGTGCACGCCTGAGCGGAAAAATTGGTAATGACTGGCGCATTGGTTTGCTCAATATTCAGGCAGCCGAAGACGAGTCTATTGGATTGCCTTCTATTAATTACACCGTAGCCGCTGCGCAACGAAAGGTTTTCAGTCGTTCTAATATTGCCGCAATCTTAGTCAATAAACAGCCTTTATTCAATGATCAAAATCGTTTCAACGGCGATCTCAATAATTTCAATCGAGTGCTGGGCTTAGATTACAACCTGGCATCCAAGGATAATCGCTGGAATGGCAAATACTTTTTTCACCATTCTTTTGAAAATAATCAACCAGATAAGAGCTTTGCTACGGGGTTTCGGCTGGTGTATGCAGTAAGGAAATGGGATGTGAGTACCATAGGACGCTATGTCGGTGCGAATTATAATCCTGAGACGGGATTTCTCCGCCGAACTGACATCCGACAGTTGGCACACACCACTTATTACAATTTCTACCCGAACTCCAAAACAATTAACCGCCATGGTCCTGGCTTCGATTTTGACGTGGTGGCTGACGCGGAGCGGGTGATTGATTATGATATCAATCTGTTGTATCGCATCACTTTTCGTAGTACAGCCATGTTTAACCTTCGCTTGCGCAGGGAATATGTTTATTTGTTTGATGCCTTTGATCCTACGCGGAGCGGAGGCTTAGAATTGCCGGAAGGCAGCGACTACACAGCGCACTTGGTAGTTGCCAGCTTTTCTTCGGATTTTCGCAAGCGCTTTTTTTATGATCTTGATACTCGATCGGGGCAATATTTTAATGGCACCAGAGTGAATTTTGGCGGCTCGGTCGGCTACCGCTTCCAGCCCTATGGCTCCATTGCAGTGAATTTTAGTTACAACGACATCAAGCTTCCTAAGCCTTACAATGATGCGACTTTGTACCTTGTAGGTCCGCGTTTTGATTTTACGTTTACGCGCAGCATTTTCTGGACAACTTTTGTTCAATACAACAGCCAGATTGATAATATCAATCTTAACTCCCGTTTTCAATGGCGCTTCAAGCCTGTATCCGATTTATTCATCGTTTACACCGACAATTATTTTCCTGAAACCTTTACCGCCAAAAGCCGCTCGCTGGTGATTAAATTGACTTATTGGTTGAATATCTGAAAGAGGCTGAAGGGTTGATAGGTTGAAGGGTTGAATCAGATTTTCAACCTATCAACCTATCCACCTTTCAACCAAAACAAATATCTTTACCCCCAACAACACCAAAACTAAAACGACCAATGGCTAAGAAAAAATCCGCTCTGCCACGCGTGGCTTACTTTTGCATGGAATATGGTTTGGATAATACATTCAAAGCTTACGCTGGGGGGCTCGGCATCCTGGCGGGCGATTATATGAAAGGCGCAAAAGACCACGAATACCCCATCGTGGGCATCGGCATCAAGTGGAAGCAGGGCTACACCGACCAGTTGATTGATAAAGATGGCAAGCCTTATGATACGTATCACAATTATAATTATGATGACATCCTCGAAGACACGGGCGTGACGGTGAATGTGACCATTCGCAAGCGCAACGTGAAATGTAAAGTGTGGAAACTCACGAAATTTGGCAATGCGGATTTATACCTCTTGGATACCGACGTGCCGGGCAACGAAGACGGCTGGACGACAGGGCAACTCTATGGCTGGTTTGGCGAAGAGCGCATCGCGCAGGAGTTGGTGCTGGGCGTAGGCGGCGTACGCGCGCTGCGCTTGCTGGGTATCCAGGTGGATGTGTATCATTTCAATGAAGGACACGCGCTGTTTGCGGGTTTTGAATTGATGCGCGAGAAAATGGAAGCGGGCGCTACGTTTGAAGAAGCTTGGGCAGCGAGTCGCCAGGAAATCGTGTTCACCACGCACACGCCCGTGGTGCAAGGCAACGAATCGCATCCGATTGACCGCTTGCTGTACATGGGCGCGAATCTGGGTATGACGGCGGGGCAGCTTCGGAAATTGGGCGGTGACCCCTTCAATATGACCGTTGGTGCTTTGCGTTTGTCCAAAAAGTCAAATGCAGTGGCGGCATTGCACGGCGAAACCGCGAATGTAATGTGGAAAAAGGTGAAAGGGCGCTCGGAAATTATTCCGATTACCAACGCCATTCATATTCCAACCTGGGTGGACGAAACGATGATTAAAATCGCCGAAAACGGCGGCGACTTGTGGGCGCAGCATTTGAAAAATAAGCAAGCACTTGTTGACTTTGTAAAAGGGCGCACGGGGCAGGAGTTGAATGTGAATAATTTACTCATCGGCTTCTCGCGCCGCGCCGTGCCGTACAAGCGCAGTGACTTGATTTTCAGCAAACCAGAAGTGATTGACCCGCTGTTGAAAGCCGGAAAAATTCAGATTGTATTCTCTGGTCGTGCGCACCCGCTCGACGACACGGGCAAAGCCATTGCTGCGAATCTGGTGGAAATGTCGAAGCAGTATCCCAACGCGGTGGTCTTCTTGGAAAATTATGATATGAATATCGGTGCGGCTTTGACGCGTGGCTCCGATGTGTGGCTCAATAATCCGCGTCGCCCGAAAGAAGCGAGTGGCACGTCGGGTATGAAAGCGGCGATGAATGGCGTGTTGAATCTCAGCATCCTTGATGGCTGGTGGCCCGAAGCCTGCGACCATGGCGTGAACGGCTGGCAATTTGGCGACGGCTTTGAAAGCGACGATGAAACCCTGCTTGACAACCACGACCGCGAGGCATTGTATAAAGTCTTATTGGAAGAAGTGCTGCCCACTTATTATGATGCTCCTAAAAAATGGGTGGACATGATGCGAGCGAGTATTTTGAGTACGAAAGATTACTTTGCGGTGAAGCGGATGCTGGATGAGTATTATGAGTTGTTGTATAAGGCGTGAGGTTTGCTTACCTTAACATAGGCTAGCTTTGGAATGGAGTAACTACGATATGGCGTAAACAAGGATGTTGGCAGAAAGCTCACTTGCGATTATTAATAAGTGACAATATAAAAGATGGAATATCTAATTTGTGTTCCTTTTCATTTCAATTGGAGTGCTCTAACTCCAATTGTCGCAATTATAGTATCAATTATAGCTCTGTTTATAAATAGAGCAATTGCTCAGAGAAATACGCGCCTGACAATTCAACAAGCTCTTTTCAAGACTGTCACGGACAAGGTTAAGGACTGTAATACTTTGTGGGAAACTGAACCCGAAAACGAAAGACATCCTAATTCACCTCATTTTAAGGTTATGTCTGAATTGATAATTTCAATTGAGATTATTGACAAATCCCTGTCATTGTTTCAGAAAAATTATAAGTCTATAAGAAGAGAATTTGAAAGTGACTATTATTATTTATTCTGGAAACAGCTCCGGACAGATTTGAGAGATTGGGTTAAAACAACTCCTGAAATTGCCAAAGTGCAGAACGATGACAATTACAAGTTGCAAGTTGCTGACCTTTTCAAAAAGTTTCAGAGACATTTTGAGAAAATGACCTAAGGAGGCCCTTGCTATCAGAAGTTTGCAACTTCTAACCAGCGTAAAAGGAACTTCCATCAGCCAGTACCTGTTTTTTTTACAAAACGATAACCGCGTATTCACTTTAAAGCCTTGGTATATTGACAAAATATCTAAATTTGACATCATGGAAATCAAAGTGCAAATACCATTTCAACAATTGTTGACAATCGTAAAAACACTTACCCCAGCGCAGAAAGCTCAATTGCGAAAGGAACTCGATGAAGATAAGCCAGCCGCTAATCCTGAGGAAGACGACTTTATAAATTTTTTGCTCAATGGACCGATTTATAGCGACGAAGACATTGCTATTATTGAAGAAAACAGAAAAAGTATTGCAGCATGGCGGACAGAAAATTGATGATTGATACGAGTATTTTGATTGACTATTTCCGCAAAAGCGACAAGGCAAATTCAAGACTCCTTGCACATTTTAGGCAGTACGACCAGCTTTATATTTCAAGCATTACAGCATTTGAAGTTTATAATGGTGCGACCGAATCACATAAGCAGTTTTGGGAAGAAATGTTGCGAAGGCTTATTATTTTGGATTTCGACGGGAAAGCAGCTAAACAAGCAGCAGAAATTGTGGGACAACTGAAAGCCAAACGAAAAACAATAGACAAGCCGGACTTATTTATTGCTGCTACTGCAACGCTACATGAGTTGACCTTTGACACGCTGAACGTCAAACATTTCATCCACATTGACAATTTGGATTTGCTGACGACAAAAAATGGCAACTAATACGCGGTTGGTAAAAGAAATTTCCACCACCCGGCCTCTGTTTTATTATAAAACGAAAAACTTTGCCGTGAAGCGGATGCTGGATGAGTATTATGAGTATTTGTATAATGCTTGACGAAAAGGGAAGTTAGAGTGACTAAATTGTCGCCTTTTTGTCAATAATAATTATTTTTCCTGAATATAAAGAAAAATTTTATTATCTAAATTTGACTTCTCATACATTGGTGTAGTGTACTCTTTTAACCCTAAAACCTATTGAAATGGATAGCAAAGAACCACCAAGCAAATTTATGCTTTTCCTGTTAAGTCGGACAATGAAGCGGCTTTATGTTTTTTTAATATTGTTTATTACTTTAATATTCATTTATAAGCCGAGGCATTTCTCTCAAAGTAAATTTGTACTTGTTATATATATATTTCTATTATTATCAAGTCTACTTTTTCTCCTACTATCAAATAATGAAAATAATGAAAATAAAGAATTGGAAATTAATTTATTTATAACAAGTCTCCCCTTAGAGTTTAAAAGATTCCCTATTATCTTGATAATTCTTATTATTTCAACTATATTTTCAGTAGAGTTTTTTTTAGGACAATACCTAAAAACTTATATAATGGAATTTATTGTAGATTCCGATTATGATTGTTATGATAAAGATGAATTTTTGAAAATTGAATTGATTAATTATATCTATAGTCCACCTCGCATATACAAATTTGATTCTTCTGCTATTCAATTAAATAGGAGAACTCTTCCTCCAAAACTGAGATTTAAAGTTGAAGAATTTTATAGAGGAGATTCCATATCATTCAAGTTAAGCTATGCAAATGCTAAAAAAGATTGTTATTTATCTAACAGTGAAGATATTAAAATAAGTCTTTGGGCTTTCGAGAGAACAAAAGATACATTAAAGTTATCACGGGATGAAAGATTAAAAAAATAAATACATTAATAAAGTATATGAATATCTCAAAAACGAATTGGATAATTTTTATAATTCTCATCATTTGCTCTTCTTGTGATTTATTTAATAAAGTTTTTTCCCCAGGAAAAACAAAAGAGGAACTGAACAAAGAAATTAACTCTATTAAGGATGATTTACGTCCAATTTATCAAGAACTCATTAGGCAGAATAAAAAAATAGATGAGATAGAAGATGAATTAAACAGATCGCAAGAAGAAAGAAAAGCTACTAATGCAATGATTTTAGAAGAATTAAAAAAGCAAAAAGAACTTTTAATAGAGAGAGATTCTCTTTATAAGCAAGAACTGATAAAACTTCAAGATCGATTAGAAGAGGGCGAAATATCAGAAAGCGTAGAAGAAGAAATTGCAGGAAAAAAGAAGGCAATTACTGTATTAAAAGAAGAAGTGGAAAAATATGATAATGAAGTCATCGAAAAATCAAATCCAAAAAATGGGAAAGATTTAACTGAAAGAACATGGAATGGTTTAGATAGTGGGCTTAAAAAAATTATCAATGAAAAAGTCTTTGGGAAAAGAAACTCTATAATATTACCAAGATCAAAGAAAGAGATTGAAATGCTCTGGGCAATTGATACTTTGAATTTAGCTACTTCAAAGTATCCTGATAGACCTTATACTAATGATACAATAATTGATTTTTCAGGACTCAGATGGTTCTCTAAGCTTAGAGAACTTGATTTATCTGGACGGAAACTGGAGAACTTAGATTTTATAATTGGTATGCCTCTATTAGAAACTTTAGTAATCGATGACACTGGTTTAACTACTCTTAGTAGCTTGAAAAGCTCAAATAGCATTAGATATTTATATTGTAGAAGAAATAAATTGACAGACCTTGAAGGTATAGAGGGGCTACAAAAGCTTAAACATTTGTTTTGTCAAGGTAATAATTTAAAAAATAATAATGGACTTCTTTACCTATTAGAAAAAGAAACACGGCCATCAAGAGTAATGATAACGACTTCAGAGCTAAGTAACCTAGAAATTTTAGAAATGAGGAAAAAAGAGTATTTTAGATGTATAGACGATTGCAAAGATAAGCCGGATACATATTGTGTACTTGAGCAAGAATGTAATGATAAGAAACAAATTAAATAACCTCAAGCTATACGTATCTATGATTATAAAATTTACCCCCAAAAATATTTTAATATATCTCTTTCTTTCTATTTATAGCTTGGAGGTAAAAGCACAAGAAAGCCCTGAAATTGCTTTCGTAGAAGAAGTAATTGCTTGGATTACGGAACAAAAAAGTAATATTAATAAATCGGTAAAATATGCGACTATAGAAGATTTTAGAAAATTAATGATTGAATTAAATAGCCGACCTTCTTACCAGACAGAAGATATAAAAACGTCTCTTCATCTTGCTAATGCGCTACTTCAATATAAAATTATAGAATATATAGAAATGGAGGGGTTAAAAAGAGACGAGAATGAGTGTGAAAAATGTCGCAAACTTTGGACAAAAGTAATTAACACAATTGATAATATAGAAGAAAGGAAAGTGGATAAGGATATGTTGAACAAATTCAAAGAAAAACTTGGATATAAAAGAGTAACAAGTAATGATTTAAAAACTTGGTGTGAAAAACAATTAAATAAAAGCAGTGAAAAATGTGAAAACCTGCCACCATGTAATAGTCTAGATATTGAAAAATTATATCAAAAACACAGTAACTTATTGAAAAAAGTAATTAAGTCTTACAAAGACTTTGAAGATAAACCAATAGAACAAATAACTAATAGAGACAAAAAGCAAATTAAAAAAATAGAAAAAACGGTTGAAGAACTTCAAAACAGAGGTACTAGAGTAATAGGAGAATGTAATGATCAATTTCTGTTTTACCTTATTAAAGGTATGTTATATGAAATGTTGCTAAAATTTGAAAATAAAGAAGATAACTGTAGCAAAGCGCATCAAAATTGGTATTACGCTGCCTATCCACATTGGGATACTGAAAGTAGGCATGAAAGGCAAGTTAATAAATACTCTAGGCGGATTTATAATATTATAATTGACAGAGAATGGGTATTAGAAAGGTACAATCGTACAAAAAGCTGTGCAAATTTTGTACGAACTTGTTGCGAAGATACATTGACTAGTATGGATACATTAGCAATCAGGCGATACACAGAAAAACCAACAATAAAATTAGATAAAATTCGAGACGAATTTCTAAAAATGCATGGAGAAGAAAGTTGTTGTGCAAAATTAACCGAACTAGATCCTTTATTGCCCGAAACAAACCCAGTACCCGTTAAATGTACTTGTTTAGATCCTGCATTCGAAAAGTATTACGATTCTACTGGGACTCATCATGATTACAATTTGTGCTTTGATACTATACCTAATGGTTCCATATTAGTAACAACGAGAAATGCAAATACGATAAATCAACAATTTTCACAGCAATTACAAGGAACTCCTTTAGAGAATTTAACCAAAGGAAAGCTCGTTTTTAAAGATGGGGATAAGGGAAGTTTGATTGTTGAATATCAAGCCGATTTAGAAACAGCTAAAGTTGTATCGAGAGAGGCGGGACTGCCTATAGGGGTATATCAATATGGAGCTATTGAAAATGTTTTTTATGAGATATTTAGGTTTCTTGAAAATCAATTAAATGAAACCAATGTTGGAAAAAAAATGAAAGATTTTAAAATACTAGGATTTATCCAAGGAGAGGCCGATGGAATGAAAATTAGGAAAAGTGGTATAAAATATGAAAACGATTATTACATAAATCATTTTGATGATATACAAAATCAAAGTTATAAAGTATTAGGAAAGCTCTATCCCAAACCAATATCTCTATCTAATGGAGAAAGATTTTATACAAATCGTGAACTAGCTTTTTTAAGAGCGTTTCGTATAAAACGATATATCGGTAAATTTACTGAAAATTCCTTGGAAGAAGTTGAGATTCGGATTAAAGAAAATCAAGAAATAGGGGAAGCTTATCGTAATATTAGTATGCAATTAGAAATTATAGGATATCGGTTAGACCCTGACTTTATGAAGCAAAAGTCAGAACAGGAACTCACAGTAGCGAAACGGGAAAGCCAAATTAAAGCTGGTAATGATGAAAAGTTGAAAGAACTTCTAACCAAACGTAAATGTCCGAAATGAAAAAAATACTTAGAATAAGCACCATTTTTTTATTATGCCTATCCCCACTTTTCCTGGCGCAACTGCTTTTGTTGACAGACGAATACTATTTACTCTCAGGTTTCCTATCCTCAAAAGAGAAGAAAATTCTTATCAACAATATTATAAAGGAAAAATATATTGATTCCGAAAGTATATTACTCTCTTCATGTAAGGACCATTTTGATAGTACTACTAAATACAAATTTTCAGTTTTACTTTTACTCTACTATGGGCGGTATCATAAAGATGTTTCTTTATATAAAAATTATTCCTCAGACATTTATAAATTCAGTTTAAGTAAAAAACTCTTATCTTACTATTTGCATTCTGATAGTTCATTAAGCATAGAAAAACTCCTTGATCAGGAATCCCTTAAACGTATTAAACGCAAGGAAGAAAAATTGCCTTTAGATAGTTCATTTTGGAAAATAATAGACTATCATTGGAATAGCAATTTGAACAAAAACCAAACCTATTGTGATTTAGTATTAAATCTTTTCTCAACCTCCCCATCTAAATTTAAGCTTTATAAAATTAATGGAAAAATCGATGAACCAATAGCTGGAAAAGTTGATTTGTCAAATATTAATTCAGAAGCTAAAAAGAAATATATAGAAAAAAATATGATAATTTCAAGTGCTGATGATAGCGCTTTTGATGAAGAATTAGGGAGTTTAACAAATTATCTTTATAAAGGTGAATTTGGGCAACTTTTTAATCTATCTATTAGATTAAAAGCCTTCTTTAATAAAAATAAGAAAGTTACTATAAAGCAGGGACAAAATTTAAAACGTATCGAATTAGCTTCGTTAGTAGCAAAAAGTATTCGAAGTAAATTCGAGCATTTGAATCCTTCTTTAGCCAATAATGATAATAATGCAAAAGAGATTCTTATAGAGGATAAGCATAAAAAAAATAGAAAAGTAGATTATATTGGTATCAAGATATATTTTCTCAGTAAAAGTTTTTTTGAGTATGATTATCAAGCCTTATTAAAAAAGGAATCCAAATTAAATTACAATATTAACCTGGCAGAAAATGTAATAAAAGAATATAAAAAATCTGATAACAATGAAGAGAAGATTCAAGAGAAATTAAAAGAATTAGACGATTTTAAAAGTGCTATTGAATATGAAAAGGATTATTACGTCAATTTACAGTTGAGGGAATATACTAAAGAAATAGAACACTCAGCATACGTAAATAAATTAGATTTAAATAAGATTAAGATCAGTCATAAACCTCGGAATTTAAAAAATGAAGGACACGAAAATCTTGAATTTGAAATAGAATTCAATTATACTCCAGCAACAAACTCTCCTTATATTGATAAAATACACAAAGATGTAGCAAATACGATTATCCGAAGCATGGAAGATTACTTGAAATTTAGAAGAGTCGATTATCAGAAACTAAACTATGCCATTAATATAGAAATAAAAATACTTTGAGGGAATAATATTTTCGTGGGCTTGGAGTGCCTACAGAAATAGTTGCCATAACCAACGAAATTCCTTAGCTTCATAGCCCAAAACGCTCGCAGCATTCCTATGGAACAAGCATACCAAAGTACGGATTTTCATCGGCTCTTCGATATTATGCCTTATCAGCAGGCGCGATTCCCCAATAAAATGGCGCTTTCCATTCGAGAAGAGAACACTTGGAGAAGCTGTTCGACGGAGGATTGTTTGCAAATCATCGACAAAGTAAGCACGGGTTTGCTTCGTTTGGGCATTCAGCAAGGCGATAAAGTGGCGGTCATCGCGCATAGCGGTAGCCCCGAGTGGAATTTTTTTGATTTGGGTGCGCAGCAAATCGGCGCAGTACTCGTGCCCTTGCACGCGACTTCCAGACTCCCCGAATTAGAATATATTTTGAATGAAACCGCTACTAAGCTTTGCCTTGCAGCGGATCAGGAATTGTACGAACGCATCGCTTCTATCCGTCCCAACATTTCCAGCCTTGAGCATCTTTTTTGTATAGAAAAAATCGATAATATATTTTTCTGGGAAGACTTAATAGCTGTGCCGAATAATGAGGATTGGCAGCAAATTCAAAGCATCAAAAGCACCATCCAATCTGAAGATTTGGTGACGATCATTTATACTTCCGGCACAACCGGCGACCCTAAAGGTGTGATGCTTTCACATCAGAATGTAGTAAGTAATATTAAATCTGTTATCGCTTTAATTCCAGTTAATTATGAATGTCGGGTTTTTAGTTTTTTGCCTTTGAGCCATATTTTTGAACGTATGGTGATTTATACTTATATGGCAACAGGAGCAGCGATTTTTTATCCTGAGCAGCACCACCATGTGCTGGATGACTTGCGCCAGGCGCGACCACATTATTTTACGGCGGTGCCAAAAGTGCTGGAACGAGTATATGATAATATTCTCGACGAAGTGCGCAAACGCTCCAAACTTACCAGAAGTATTGTAAAATGGGCGATCCGGCTGGGTGAAAAATTCAACGAAACCAAAAGAATTCCGCTGCCCAATTATTGGTTATCGCATTTCGTAGCGGATGTATTGGTGTATCGCCATTGGCGTGGGCGTTTGGGCGGCTCTGTACAAGGAATTGTGGTGGGTGCAGCGGCCTTGCAACCTCGCTTGGGGCGATTGTTTTCGGCGGCGGGTATTCGCATTCGGGAAGGATATGGTTTGACAGAAACCTCGCCGGTCGTGGCTTTCAATCGCTTTGAACCGGGCGGTGTTCGTTTTGGTACGGTGGGCATTCCGGTGCCGGGGGTGGAAGTAAAAATTGAAAATCCAAATGAACATGGCGAAGGCGAAATTTTGGTGAAAGGACTAAATGTAATGCAAGGTTATTTTAATAAAAAAGACGAAACACAAATCGTATTTGACGCGGATGGTTGGCTGCACACGGGCGATGTCGGGCAATTTGTGCATCGGCGCTTTTTGCGCATTACCGACCGACAGAAAGATATTTTTAAAACTTCATCGGGGATATATGTGGCACCCCAATTCGTAGAGCGACAATTGCGGAGCAATCTATTTATCGAGCAATGCATTGTGCTGGGATTTAATCGGCCGCACGTAGCGGCATTGATTCTACCCAATTTTGAACGATTGCAAGGATGGTGTATGGAAAATAAGGTTCACTGGACTGCGCCGCAATATATGGTGCTAAATCCTAAAGTGATTCAAAAAATGGAAATAGAAATTGAAAAGGTGAACGAGTCTTTGTCCAATCATCAAAAAATAAAACGGTTCTTTTTGCTGCATCAGGATTGGACAGAAGAATCAGGAGAGCTGACGCCAACTCTGAAGGCGAAACGACAATTTATCCTCGAAAAATACCGCAAGGAAATCGAAGAAATGTACGAATGAAGCTTTAACGAGCGTCCAATTTAATTGACTGGAACGTCTTTGAAATTAATTTGGTAAATCCAAATTAACAGGATGATAAACAGGAACAGAAAAATGAGGAAGTACATGAAGCAGTATCCTTTTCTACCTGCGTTTTCGATTTCTGACATGGCCCAATGATTAAATTGCTAATTGTTGGTTGTTGAATGTTGGTGTCTTTGAGCTTTCTCTTTGATTTACGACCAATTCTATTTCCTCAAAGTCGATGCAAAGATAAAAAACGCTCCATTTTAAAAAACAAACAGGCTGTGCTTTTTCACACAGCCCGTTTTTATTTGTCTTTGTTCTAAATTACTATTTGAATTGCTTAGATCAATAGAACGTAAAGCGGTTATCCTTGATCTTGGCATTTTTCTTCATTGTTTCCATTAGTCGAGGCGGTATTTGATTCCTCACGGCTGCCGCCATGCTGTTGCGTACCGGGGTTAGATCAGCTGCTGGCACAGACTCGGTTTTAGCAATGATATTCAAAACATAAACGCCTGTATTGCCAACAATCGGCGGAGAGCTTTGCCCTTGCGTCAATTTTAAAGCTTCTGCAATCACTTTTGGTTCGCTGCCTACATCGGGTACCATCGGCGTGCCAAGCCCAATGTTTTGAGCGGTATCTATCGTTGTCGTATATTCGGTAGCAAGAGCATCCAAGCCTTTTCCTTTCATTTTTGCGACAAGCAATTCGCCTTTTTTCTTGTTGATGACCTGCTGCTCAATGTCGGCCTTAATATTTTCAAGCGAGGGAATTCCGGCCTTCTGTGTTGCAGATAACGCAGCAATGACATACATACGATTGTACAATTCTACCTGATCCTGATAAATAAACACATCAGGCGAAACGTTCCCTTTTTTCGCTTCAAATGCCCATCGAATGATGTCGCGCGAGGTTTGACCAGGTTCTAAAGCTGTTCCAATCGCATAATCATTGCGCTTCAATAATGGCGAGGTTTCTAAGGATAAATTCTGATTACCCTTCACGGTTTGCTCCAACTTCTCCAAAGTACGATTGTTGCTAGCAATATTTAACGCCCGTTCGTATATCGAGTCCTGAGTTTGTTGGCTTGGCACGATTGCTTGCCTCAAGTATGCTAATTTAACACCTTGTTCATTGTTGATGAATTTTCGGTCGGTCACTTCTACCAGGTGTACGCCAAACTGCGTCAGCACTTTATACAATTTGCCTGGTTCTGCCTCATAGAAAATCAAGTCATTAAAAGGTTTAACCATTGTTCCAGGGGCTGCCCAATCCAGATCACCACCTTTGGTGCGGCTGGCATCGGTACCGAAAGCCAAAGCCAAAGTGTCAAAGGAATTGGTACCAGCTTCTATCAAGCCTTTCAAGCTATCCACGCGGCTTTGAGCGGCAGCTAAGGTAGCAGCATCGGTAGCAGGAATAAGAATATGACGCGAACGTACCGAATCGGGCACAACCTTGCGATCCAACACTTTGACCGCCTGATAAGCACCACCATCAATATAAGGGCCATAAACTGTACCCAATGGGAGTTGAAATACCGTATCGGCTATAACCGGACTTAAATCTGCTTTTTTGAAATAAGCAGGATCGTAAGCGCCAAAGTACCGCGTTACAAAAATCGAATCCTCGGTCGTTTCTTGAAATTGCGGAATCAAGGTATCTACTTGCTCCCGAATTTTCAGCGAATCCCCTGCTGTAGGAAACACTTCTAGTGTCAAGTATTTAACGAGACGCGTTTCTTCTTTTTGGCGGAAGCGCTCGGCATTTTCCTTCAGATACGCTTCGTAATCTTTATCCTCTAATGTAACTTCCGAGTTGTCCAATTCATCAAAAGGTACGCGCACATAAGCAAAATCTACGCGCTCGTTCTGCTCACGGTGTCCCATTTCTGCCATCCAGGTGGGGGTGTAAATTGCTTGTGCAATCATTCCAACCAATTTGCTTTCTAAGCGGTCTTTGATGATTTCTTTTTCCTGATGCGCCCAATAGGCACGTATCATCGGGTCGGTCAATTGGTTGCCTTCAATGGCTGTTTTAAATTCGGTCAACCGTTGGCGATTAATTTGGCCGGTGTTAGGATCTACGAACCGTTGACGAATGATAGGGCTCGGATTCACGCCAAATTCAAGGTCAAGTAATTCGGTTCTACTTACGCCCAAACCAAGCCTTTCGGCTTCTTTTTTAAGCAGGATTTCTTCCACAAAATAGTCCCATAGTACTTGCCGGCGGCTATACACTTCGCGGCTCTGATTTTGAAACAAAACCGATTCGATGATATTATCGGTTGTTGCAAAATCATTCCAATCAATTGTTTCGCCATTTACTTTACCAATACTGGTTTGCGCCCCTCCAAACAAACTTTGTTGCCCGGACATCATGTCCTGAAGGATAAAACCACCCACGCCGAGTGCGATCAAAATCACAATCAGCCACATACTCTTCCGAATTTTCCCTATTAAAGCCATACTTGCACAGTTTTTATTTAGATGTCGGATGCCAGAGGAGAACTGTCAGATATTTGTTGAAATAATAACGATTTTAAAATATTGATTATCAACGAGTCTGATCCCTGATTTCTCTATTCTCTGATCTCTTTTCAAAAAAGCCCTGCAAAGGTAATTGCTTTGATGGATAAATTCCAAATTTTGCAGACACTTTGACGTTGATTTTCAACCTGCA
>JANRME010000368.1:0-4102 GCA_033761835.1 Saprospiraceae bacterium | reverse complement strand
TGCCGATGTCCCAGAAATTACTATTTGCTACCGTGCCAGGAATTTTAGCTAAAGATTCTACACCAAAATCCATTTTCAGAAAGGTATAGCCTTTGTTTTCTACGCGGTCTTTCATTTTAGCAGCAAATGCTTCCGGGCTGTTTGCGCGGGGCGTATCCGCATAAAGGCGAATTTTATCTCGATATTTACCACCTAATAATTGATACGCCGGAACATTATATGCCTTACCTGCCAAGTCCCACAGCGCCATTTCTACTGCACATACACCGCCCGCCTGCCGTGCATGGAAGCCGAACTGTTTAATTTTTTTGAATATCATTTCCACATTACATGGGTTCATTCCCATGATACGACTCTTGAGAAACAATGCATAACGCCAGTTTGCACCATCACGCACCTCTCCTAATCCGTAAATGCCTTGGTTGGTGTCAATACGAATCACCGGGCAGCGTGCGCCACCGTTCATCACCGTTGCGTAGCGCATATCAGTGATCTTCAGGTCACTCGGTGCGGAAGCTCGATTTACTTTTGAAGTAGAATGTTCAAGTGTCTCCGTGATAGGAGAATTGATAAAAGCACCTAATGCTAAACCACCAAAGCCTACATTTCTAATAAAATCGCGGCGGTTGTGACCGTTGGTATTATCCCCTGGCTGAGCATTCACTGCAACGGGAGCAGGGTCTTTCAGACCAAATCTTTTGAGAAATTTTTCAGAAGGTGTTGTCATTATTATAATGGATTTTAGGTTATTAAAAAAGTTGAGTAGGTTGAGGAGGTTTAGAAAGTTTAGTTGACGGATGTTTCAATAGAACTAAACCTCCTAAACCCTCTAAACTTCATAAACGCTATAAAAATTACCAGTTTCGTTCTTTCATAAAAGCATCGAGTTCGGCACGACTCATCGGTAGTTTATTTGGATTCGCATTGATCCAGGCTAAAAAATCTTGTTTAATGTCGTCCGTCCACTGGCGATCGATCTGCCCCGGTGTGTATTTGCCTTCGCGAAGGCGTTGGTGTCCAAATTGGTCACGCAAGGCAACAAACTCCGAATTAATGACCAAATCAGCCAACAGATGTGGTGGAATGGAGACAATACCGCCTTTTTTTGCCAAAATTACATCGCCTGGCAATACCGTTGCCCGACCAATACGAATCGGATTATTGATAGAAGCCAGCATCATTTGCTGAATATAAGAAGGATCGTACCCTTTGATCCAGGCGTTGAAGCCTTCGATTTTTTCTAAGCCTTCAATATCGCGCACCGAGCCATAAAAAATAACTCCGTTTTTAGATTTGGCATAAATAGAATTGCCCAAATTATCGCCAATCAAAGTACCATCTACGATTTTGCCATAGCTGTCCGCCACATAAATATCGCCAGGTTGGAGCACATCAATGGGCCAAGAGTTCGTGCCCCCGATCCGCTTTTCTTGTTCCCCCACTTTTTTGATAATGCCGTCCCAATCCGGGCGCAAAGGCATATACTGTGCGGTAACGGCGCGACCCACCATCACTTGCTCTGGTCGCATCACCATCCAGTCGCCTTCAAATTGATTGTGATAGCCTTTGTTGCGGAGGTAGCCCCAGGCTTCTTCCAACGAAACATTTTTCAAGCGTTCCAGTAGTTTGTCATCCGTTTTAGGACGCCCATCTGCTAAACGCTCTCCTTTCCAATCTGGTGTCAGCGCAGTGATTTGCTCCTTCGTCAGTGTAATTTGCTGAGCAATGGTGTTTACAAAAATTGTAAATAAAAATACAATTATTAAATACAATTTATTCATTGTAATGTAATTTCTGATTTAAATAAGAAACTAAACTCATCTATTTATTTGTGTCACCCCGCTGGGGTTCAAAAACGCAATTTTACGATATGCTATAATTATTTCACCCCTACGGGGTTTGACACACATGAATACAAAAACACAATCACTTATCCCACCACACTCTAGTATCCAATTTATCTCCACCCATTCGGCTGATCGCTTCTTGTACATTGGCGCTGTTGACTGAAATTTCCGAGTTAGGATACGTGAGCCTCCGTATGAAAGGTCCACTAATATCTTTGCCAGGGAATGGATTGGGCGTAAGGGTCGGAAAACCGCTGCGGCGGAAATTCGCAAATGCCTCCGGTCCATTCAGGAAAGCCGCAATCCAATACTGGGTATTGATTTGTTCCAAACCTTTATCCGCCGTATAAGGATTAGCTGCTATATAGCTATCTATGGAAGCCGTCGGCACAGCTACATTACTGCCATAAGCCGCTAATTGCTCCATGTGCAGTCGAATACCTTTTGTATAAAAATCACCCGCATTGCCGGTAATCCAGCCGCGCTGCGCCGCTTCCGCCAGTAAAAGCTGGCTTTGAGCCGCCGTTACGATAAAGAAATGCGCAGCTAGTTTTCCCATTCGAGTGCGATCCAATTGGCTAAAATCGTAAAAACTCGCCAAACCCAAGGATGCTGCTACTGCCGGAATGCCACTATTATCATAACCTAAAGGCATACCAATTTGCACGGCAGGATCGGTGGAAGCTTTAGCCGCCGTTTGTTCGGGACCAGACTTAGCACCAACATAGCGCACTGCAATCGAAGCCAGGCGCGGATCATTCGTACTCTTTAAATGAGTCACAAAAGGCGCAGTCAAATAAAAGTTATTCGCTTCAGTAGAATTTAAAGTACCGCTCACTGGATTAGTATAATTGGCATCATGGCGCACAACGGCATTATCTGCATTGGCATCTATCACACCACCTTGAAATGCCCGTTGTACGATCTGTTGGGCTTGCGCCGCATCTACTTTGCTCAGGCGCATACCGGCGCGCAACAACAGCGAATTACCGAATTTTTTCCACTGTGCAATATTGCCGGAATAAAGGACATCTGCCACTTCTATTGGTTTGGCGGCATCCAATGCGGCGGTTGCTTCTGTCAGTTCTTTAATTATATCCGGGTAAATGGTTTGCTGTGCATCATACTTCGGAAACAGCACCTGTTCGGTAAAGCCTTTTCCCGCATCTACATAAGGAATATCGCCGTAGGAATCCGTTAATACCATTAAGGAATATGCTTTCAGGATACGCGCCATATTATATAGGTTGCTCCGGGTAGGCTCGTTTTTGGTTTGCGCAATGACATCCACTGTATTGCGTATGACGGTGCGATAATGTCTTTGCCAAACCCCCTGTGTTGCATTCCGATTGTCCTGATTGTAATTAGCACCAGTCAACACGCCCGAGTTAGGCGAAATGATTTGCTGTACAATCCCCAATTCGTAAACCAGCGTGTTGAAATCATTTGTAGTAGTGATAATGGCATTATTTAACAAAAATGTAGGATTGACTGCCGTTGGCGACACCTGGTTTTCATTGAGTTCATCAAATCCTTCATCACAGGAGGAAATGACAAATAAAAAAGTAAATAAAACCAGACTATATTGCAATATTTTTTTCATATCTATATAAATTAGATTAATCATTTAGAAAAAGATTTGCTAAATCTTAAAGATTTAGTAAATCCGGCTTCCATTTTAGAATTTCACATTTAAATTAAAGCCTAAACTTCTTGTCGTAGGCACACCAGTTGATTCCATTCCCACGAGGTTATCAGAAGAATAACCGAATGATTCTGGATCAATATTATCCACCCACTTCTTGATAATCAGCACGTTATTAGCAACAAAGTTCAAGCGAACGCCTTTGACAAAAAAGTTGGCTGGTAGCAAGCTCGTCAAATCATAACCCAATGTAATTTGACGCAGTTTCCAGAAGCCTCCATCATACACCACCGGCTCGATCAATGCTTGCGAACGCACCACTTCCCAGTAAGGCTGTACATTTGCTTTTGCGGTGTTCGGTTCACCTTTTTCATTCACACCATCACCCACAATACCGCCTTCCGCTCTGCCTGCCAGCGTCATCTTATGCAAGCCGTGTCGAGTGGCATTGAAATTCGTACCTGACAACATCATGTTGCCCAGTTTGAAGTCAATCAGGAAGGAGAAATTCAATTTGCCGTAGCTGAATGCATTATTAAAACCACCGACCCATTTAGGCAGGGCGCTACCAAAGGAAATCAGATCAGGTGTACGCAATGGCAATCCATTT